>NZ_JAUBPS010000095.1:0-20663 GCF_036700865.1 Microcoleus sp. S13C4 | reverse complement strand
TACGGATATGGGTTGATTTACATTCTGGGCATTGCATAAATTATTCCTCCTATTCATACTCTAACTCAGCAACGCCGTTAAATCAAGGGTTTGAGACTTGTGTTGAGCGTAGCCGAAACATTGCTTCCCTACTTTATCTTCGGACAGAAAATCGTAGTACGTGCCTAAGTCCTCTTAAAATTGTGGCAAACAGCGCAAATCGCTAGCATTGACCCGATGGCTGGCGTCAATTTGATAAAATCTTTCAAAACGGAAACTTATCGGCTTGAGACACAGTTGTGTTTTTGTGGCTAAAGCCACCCCGCCATCAGCGACAGTTGCGGTAGCTGTTTCCAAACGGTTTTGTTCTTGTGGAGACATTTCCATTCAGGATTCTAGTCGTCACAACGCCGATTTGTAGTTCCCGGACTTCAGATGCCCTTGGTGCTGACTCTTACGTAAGAAACTTGGATGGTTGCTTGATATTTACTCGCTGACGCTTTACTGTGCCTGCTACGGTTCGAGCGCCAGTCTGTTGAAACTCACGCCCAGAGCACCATTATCGCTTAAAAGCCCCGACAGCCTGTTCCACAAAGAATAAATTTCTTCTGGGGACTAGGGGATTGGCAGGAGATCCCGCCCATAAAAGTCTTATTGAGAAGGGTGCAACATCTCAGTTTAAAAATCCAAGGGGCGGGTTTAGCCAACAACATAGACAACCAGCACAAAACCTCCGAACAAAAGCAGCCGACTCAAATCAGAAACCAAATATTTGCGCCAATTCTGATTTAATTATATTGCTATAGCAATCCTTGCAGGAGTCGTAAACTTTTTACCCCAACAAAACCCTCCCCTTATCAAGGGGAGGGAGTAAGAAATTCACAAATGATTGAGGATTGCTATATAGCAACCGCACTCGATGTTTATGAGGTTTTCACTTGCTGAAACTAATGGGGTAGATTCCTTGCGACTAAGAGCATATTAATGATAGGAAAAATCTTTTTTCGCAGGGCGATGGCGATTAGCGCACGCACAATAAGAGGAACAGCCCAACTAATCTCCTTCCTTCTTTCCCAAATAACTAAAGCCTTCTCTGTTCGAGAGTTAAAGCTTTTTTCCTTCTGCTATATAATGATTAAAGCGTTAAATATTTTTGCAGTGACAAAAACTACTAACAAAAAAGACGGCAAATCCTCTAAATATCCCTTTGACGGTCTATCTTTAGACGATCGCAATCCCGACTTCATTCAGCTTCTGTTGCCACTCTGGGAATGGCTGTACCGCTACTATTTTCGCGTACAAAGCGACGGTTGGCACCACGTCCCCGCGAGCGGAAAAATGCTCGTGGTTGGTTCTCACAACGGGGGAATAGCCGCTCCTGATATGTTTATGTTCCTATACGAATGGTTCCGCAGGTACGGAACCGATCGCTTGGCCTACGGATTGATGCACCCCACGGTTTGGCAAGTTTCTCCTGATATTGCTAGCATGGCGGTTCAGTGTGGTGCTCTCAAGGCGCATCCGAAAATGGCGATCGCAGCTTTGCGAAAAAATGCTCCTGTTCTAGTCTATCCGGGCGGCGCCCAAGATGTTTTTCGCCCCCACCACTTGCGCGATCGAATCTACTTTGCGGGACGCAAGGGATTTATTAAATTAGCATTGCGAGAAGAAGTGCCAATTGTACCAATTATCTCGCACGGCGCCCACGATACTTTGATAGTTTTGGCAGATTTGTACGAACAAGCAAAGCAATTGCATGAATTGGGGATGCCGTGGCTATTTGGCATCGATCCAGTGGTATTGCCGGTGTATTTGGGATTGCCTTGGGGATTGAGTATTGGGCCTTTGCCAAACCTGCCTTTACCCGTTCAAATTCGGACTCGCGTGTGCGAACCGATTGTATTTGAGAGGTATGGTTCGGAGGCGGCGCGCGATCGCGATTATGTTGATGCTTGTTACGATCGAGTTACCGCCCAAATGCAAGGGGAATTAGATGGTTTGGTTGGCAATTGAGAATAGCACAAGTCTATATTAGAATAGGATGCAGAAACCGATTTTTTTTACGACTACAGCAATCCTTGCAGGAGTCGTAAATTTTTGACCCCACCCCAGCCCTCCCCTTATCAAGGGGAGGGAGTAAGAAATTCACAAATGATTTAGGATGGCTATATATAGCGTGAAGCGCGAGGGATATGGGGAAAAACCCCGGTTTCTTGAGTCCTGTGGGTAAGTCGTGAATAAAAACATTTTTGGCAATAAATCTAATAATTGATTTCAAAAACCGACAATTGCGGTAGGCAATCGGATTTTACCCATCTTAATTACATAAAGTATCCGAAAACCGCAGTCGCCCAAATCACGGTTTTTATCCTCAAGGTTCAAGGGAACATAATATTAGCTTAAATAAAGGCAGATGAATAGGAATTTATCTGCTTTTATTTTCCATCCTCGGCGGGGAAAAATAGAATTGGCAAAACTAACCTAATTCTGTATAAACTCTTTATATTAATTCTGCCTTCTGCCGAACGGTGACTAATTGCCCGATCGCCTTAACCACAATACTGGGATGAAAAAGTACAGCCGGCGACTCAATCATGTGTAGAACTTCCAAAAATGCTTGACAAACTTTAGCATCTCCGACCAGCACTTTTAACACTAGATCCATGTAATCAATTGTCAGCCGCGTAGCAAGGTTTAGTTTTGCACCTGTACTTCCGCGATAGCGGGAATCCTGACTGATGGCAAACGTCCAAGGAATAGTGTGTAATTTTGCTAGTTTTTCTTGAAATTGTCGCGCGCGCAAAGCCTGTTAAATCGCCTTTTGGATACCGCTTTCTTTGCTTTTGCAAACATTCATCTAGCATCTGAGCATCCAGTGCAGCAACGGTCATTCCCTGGCCATAAACTGGGTTAAAAGCGCAAACTGCATGACCTATAACTGCCAAATTTTCAGGATAGCGGGGGAGGCTTTCGTAGTGGCGTAAACGGTTTTCTGTACCTCGATAACTATAAACAGGTGTTATTGCTTCTGCGTCTTTAATCGCATGATAAATTGTCGGGGTTGGCAGAGTGCGGGCAAATTCTAGAAAACCTGCTTCGTCGGTCGGGGGATAATCGCGATCGCCCCCGGCGACACTCACCAGCCAGCGATTACCTTCGATCGGGAAAATTGCACCGCCCCGCGTGCGAAATGGTGGTGCGGTTGACACAAATACTGGGGCTGTGTCTGACAATTTACCGCTGCATTTATAGATGCGGCTGGCATAGCCGACAAAAGCATTGATAACGGTTTCTTGGGGAGGTTCATAGCCCAAACTTTTTAACCATTGAGGTGTTTTGGAAACTTTGCCACCTGCATCGACTACTAAATCTGCATACAAATTCTCTGCATTGATGTTACCTGGGTTGTGGCGATCTCGAAAACGCACCGACACGCCCGTAACATCCGCGCGCGAGGCATTCGCCAGCAACCCCGTTACTGTGCCTCCTTCGAGAAAATGCACGTTCGTATTTTCAGCCAAGCGGCGCCGAATTTGCCAATCAAGTAAATCCCGACTGAACATAATTACATCCTTTAGATCCGGGCTGAATTGCGGGGCCCAACCTGCGGGACTAAACCACCCGATCGACCTCGGATCTAACATAGGAGCACCAGCAGCTACCAGTTCATTTTCCAAGCCTGGAAACAACTGTTCTAGGATGATTTTTCCCCGATTTAAAAGGATGTGAAGGTGACGGGATTGAGGAATTCCGGGACGGGGCGCGGGTTTTTCTGGGAAAAAATCTTTTTCAACAATACTTACTCGCTCAAAGTGTTTTGCTAATACTCTAGAGGCCAACAGTCCTGCTAAACTGCCACCAATAATAATTGCATGACTTTCTCGCTGCACGATCGAATTCCTTGAAAGCTAATTTGCTATGGCATTGGTAGATGATTTGTGAACCATTTGTCGAGGATTTTGTGTTCACTCTTAATATCGATCGACCAAAGATTCTCCTCTGCGATTATTTTAATCAGACTTACCACGACTACTATCAATCTCGGGTGTGCCACAGCGCACCTTATTCATTACTAAGAACTAACAATTTAACAACTGCCAACTTACATACCACAAATAGCCCTAAATAGACAGCCGGCCGCAGACATATTTCTATACTTCCAACTGTAGGGGGATGCTTTAGCTCGTCAATAAGGCGATGCTTGCCATTGGGGGCATGAGTCTAAAACTATACATTAGTTAACTCGCGCTAACGATCGCGCGCACCCACCCCTTAATGAGGAATATACTATGTATCAAAATTTGCCCATAAATCCACAACTGTATAACATCGGGTTCTGGCTGGCCCAAGTGCCAGTAGAGCAGACTACTACAAACAGAGCAGAAGATGCAGCACTCCTTTATTCCGGGCCGCAATTTTTTATCGCCTTAATAGCTGGAGTCGTACTAGCCTGCGCTTTCCAACTCTTGCTAACAAATTTATCAGTAGCTGCAGGCCTTTCGTACATGGGACAATCCCACGACGACGACCACCACTCCGATAGCAGCAGCCCCCCAGTCCGCCACATCGGCCGAAAGGTAGGTACTTGGACGCTAGTCACCGTCACCATTGCCCTATTCTTTGCTTGCTTGCTAGCAGTGAAGCTTAGCTTGATTAGCAGTCCCGGTTTAGGTGCGATCGTCGGTTTAGTCGTGTGGGCAACCTATTTCTCAATGCTTGTCTGGGTGAGTTCCACCACCGTCGGTTCCTTGATTGGTTCCGTCGTCAACACCGCCACATCGGGCTTTCAAGCGATTGTCGGCACCGCAGCCTCTGCCATCGGCGCAAAAGCAGCCAGCAACCAAGTCGTCGCCACAGCCAAAGCAGCAGCAGCAGCAGTGGGCCACGAACTAGGTAGCGCGATCGACCCTACAAGCTTGCGCGAAAACGTCGAAGACTACATCCAAAGCCTCAAACCGCCCGAATTAGACATCAAAGGGATGCGTAGCGAGTTTGAAAAATTGCTCAACGATCCCCAACTAAAAACCATTGCAGCCGAAAACTTGCCCAATCTTGATCGGCAAACTCTCGTAGATTTAGTAAGTTCGCGATCGGACTTATCAAAACGCGATGTAAACCGGATTGTAGACCAACTTCAAGATGCTTGGAAACAAGTAGGAAAACAAGGGCAGCAATCAGACGGCATCGCCCAATTGGTAGACTATCTCAAATCTGCAAAATCGGGAGATTTGCTCTCAGATACGCTGACAAGTAGGGTAGAAAAAGTCCTTGGCAATTTGGGCGGTCAAAATTCTGGAGAAAGCCCGACCATGATGTCCCAAGCAACGACAATGGCAGTCAATGCTTTAATGGGAATAGTATTGGGTCGCACGGATATGTCCGACTTCGATGTTGAAAAAGTAGTCGGTCAGCTTAAAGCAGCTAAAGACAAAGTTACCCAGCAAACTGATAAAGTTACCGCTCAAGTTAAAGGCGAACCCGAAACTTACAGCCCAATTCGTGCCGACGTAGAAAACTACCTACTCAACACTTATTCGTGGCAGATGAACCCGCAAGCGATCGAGCGCGAATTTCGGGACGTGCTCTACGATCCTACGGCTGATCCCGGAACTGTGCGCCGCCAGTTAGAAAAACTCAAACAGGCGAGTTTTGCGGAAATTCTGGCCAGTCGAGGTGTTTTTACCCAAGACAAAATTAAACAAATTTCCCAGGAATTAGAAGCAATTAGACAGCGCGTTTTACAAACAGTGATCTTTGCCGAGGAGCAAGAAAAATCTCGCGATTTGCAGTGGCGGTTGGAAACTTATTTGAAACTGACGCCGAAAGAAGAACTGACAGCAGCAGGTATCGGGAGCGATTTCAAAAAAATATTAGAGGATTCCGACGCTAGTTACGAACAGTTGCGCGATCGGCTTTCTCCTTACACCCGCGACAGTTTTGTGCAAATTCTCAGAGGTCGCGAAAACTTCGGATTTCAGGAAGTAGAACAGATTGTTCAAGAGTTGGAAAGGACGCGAGATGTAGTTTTAGCAGATTCTAAAGGTCTGCAAGAAGCAGCGCAAGTTCGACTAGACAACCAGTGGCAAAGAGTGCAAGAATACTTGAAGTCTACGGGCAAAGAAGAACTTAATCCCGAAGGCATCAAGCGCGATTTGAAAACGCTGCTGGATAACCCAGAAGCGGGAATGTGGGCGCTGAGAGCTAGAGCTTCTAAGTTCGATCGCGAAACTTTGGTAAAATTGCTATCTCAGCGGAAAGACCTCAGCGAAGACCAAGTAAATCAGCTTATTGACAGCGCCGAAGAAAATTGGCAAAGTGTGGTGCATGCGCCACAAAAGTTAGCCGAAAAAGCTAAGGATCAGTACGACAATACCACCACCGCCCTTGCAGATTACCTGCGTAATACTGGCAAATCAGAACTCAATCCTGAAGGGATTCAGCGGGATTTGACAAAACTGCTGCAAAATCCCAAAGAAGGAGCTTTAGCGCTGCGGGGCCGCCTGTCTCAAGTCGATCGCGATACTTTGGTAAAACTGCTTTCTCAGAGACAAGATTTGAGCGAGGAACAAGTCAATCAAATTATCAACCAAGTGCAGGAAACCCTGGGATCGATTGTGAAAGCGCCGCGCCGTTTGGCAAAGCGGATGCAAAGCCAGGTGCAGGATTTTCAGACTGTTTTACAAGATTATTTGCGTAATACAGGCAAGGATGAATTAAATCCCGAAGCCATCAAGCGCGACTTGCAACTGCTGCTGCACGACCCGAAAGTCGGCGCTTACAGTTTGGGCGAGCGCCTGTCACACCTCGATCGAGCTACAGTTGTTTCTCTGCTGTCTCAGCGGCCGGATATTTCTGAAGCAGAAGCCAATCGCATTGTCGATGGAATTTTGTCGGTACGCGACGAGTTCGCCATGCAAATTCAGAAAATACAGGAGGGTATTCAGTCGGTAATTGACGGGGTTCTCGGAAAAGTTCGGGATTACCTCAATTCGCTCGATCGCCCAGAACTGAATTACGAAGGAATTACGCGGGACGTGCGGAAGTTATTCGACGATCCGCAAGCCGGATTTGACGCTTTGCGCGATCGGCTTGGTCATTTCAACCGCGATACTTTAGTTGCACTAATGAGTTCGCGCGAGGACATTTCCGAAGCAGATGCCAACCGTTTGATCGACCAAATTGAAAGAAGCCGCAACAGCGTCTTGCAAAGAGCAGAACGCTTGCAGCAAGAGGCTCAGCTTCGCCTCGAAAGCATCAAAGTGCAAGCTGAAAAACAAGCCGAAGAAACTCGGAAAGCAGCAGAAGTTGCTTCTTGGTGGCTGTTTTTCACAGCTCTAACCTCGGCAGCAGCAGCAGCAGGGGCCGGTGCTTTAGCCGTCATCCGATAAAAAAGACTTCAGTTGTGATCGGATTGCATATATAGCAAGACTAAATCATTTGTGAATTTCTTACTCCCGAGTGATCGGGTTCGGGGAGGGTTGGGGTGGGGTAAAAAATTTACGACTCCTGCAAGGATTGCATATAGTGCCTGATGTGAGTTTCTACTGACATCAGGCACTAATGTTAGTAAAGGATTTTATCTGCGAGTAGGAAGGGGTTTATTTAAGTTATTGGTAGTGTATAGGCTTATTAGTAAACCTGCTCCTACCTGTTTTTTTAGGATGGTGTAAACTGTAAATTCGTACATTTTAATTAACTGTTTTGATTGATTTAAAATTAAAAAATAAAAATCATAATTTTTGGACTTTAGAATTTTTTATTAGAGGGGCGGATGTAAATGAAAAGTCTGCGGATATTAATTACTTCTGCGAGAGCTATTTTTTTGTCAGTTAGGAACGGGGTTCAGGCTTCGACGCTGGATAGGCTTTTGAGCTTATTCCACTACTCTTGCAAGGATTGCTAGACAACGACAAAAATCAACACAGCTATTGAAATGAGATCCTTTTGGCAGGCGCAAGTCGGTGCGCCAGTCCGCTCTCTCCTCAACATTTTTTAGGTACAATAATAGTGAGGGTTCTCAACCCAGCACGCCTGTTATACCAACCGCCCGCCGCCCTGGCTGCATCAGTATCAAACGCAAACAGTTGTGAGTTCGATCGCCCGTTCCTTTTGAAAATGCCGATCGTCAGATCATAACTTGTAGGTCATAGGTTGTGCATAATAGGGAACTAAAGCTGCGAAAATACTACACTGACTGTGGGGGGCAACATACCGGATACCTTGGAAATACCAGGGGCTTTGCTCTCGTCACCCCAGAACAGTCCAAATACGCAGGCCCTGCGATCGCCCATGCTAAACAACCTATGTCTCAAACTTCTCCTGGCTAGTTGCCGAGTAGCACCGTGAGGAGGGCGACGCCATGCAACTCCGAAAAAAAACACTATTAATCATCGGTGCAGCGCTGATCAGCCTGATTGTGGTTCTCTATGCCACTGCATCAACTATTTTGCTGCATGATTTTCACAACCTGGAGGCACAGTACGTGCGCCAGGATGTCGCACGGGCTTTGGACGCATTAGATGATGACTTGTCGAATTTAGACACCAGCGCCCAAGATTACGCCGAGTGGGACGATACTTACTCTTTCGTGGAAACACGGAACGAAAATTTTGTCAAGTCAAATTTCGTCAATTCGACATTTATTTACTTGAGACTAAACTTATTGGTGCTGCTTGACTCCAATGGTAAGACGATCTTCAGCAAAGGTTTCGACCTTAAATCCCAAACCGAAATCCCGATTCCCGAAAGCTTAAAACAGCACTTGACCGAGGCGCTACTAGACTCATCTACAGTCGATGGCGATCGCCCCGGCCCCAACAAAACAGGCGTCCTCACCCTGCCAGAAGCCAGACTGCTGATTGCCGCCAAGCCCATCTTCAACAGCAACGCCCAAGGCCCGTCGCGGGGGACGCTGATTTTGGGACGCTACCTCGACAGCAGCGAAATCGGTTTGCTTTCAGAACTGACTCACCTGTCAGTGGATTTTAGATTGCCGAGTTTAGATTTTAAAGTTGGAGCCGCGAACTACTCCGGGCACACCGCCAAGGCGCTGGCTCGATCGAGGCAGGAGTTGGAAAATATCAAACTCAAAATTTCCAACCTCAAAT
Source organism: Microcoleus sp. S13C4 (assembly GCF_036700865.1). Lineage (NCBI taxonomy): Bacteria > Bacillati > Cyanobacteriota > Cyanophyceae > Oscillatoriales > Microcoleaceae > Microcoleus > Microcoleus sp. S13C4. The sequence goes on along the minus strand of NZ_JAUBPS010000095.1, from coordinate 11,577 downwards.
CAGTAGAAATTTTAGTCGAGCCACTCAGCGGCACCTTAGTCGCAGGATACGCCCTAATTCGCGACATTCACGGCAACCTAGCGTTGCTGCTGCGGGTAGAGACAGATCGCATCATCTACGGCCAAGGTCAGGCTACCTTGGAGCTATTTACCTTATCAATACTGGGAGTAGGTTTAATATTTAGCGCCATCACCCTGCTGTTGCTAGAAAAATTAGTCTTGGCGAGATTGGCTTCCTTGAGCACCAGCGTCAGCAACATCGCAGCCAGCGGCGACCCAGACTTGCGCGTTCATATGGCAGGAGCAGATGAACTCGCAAGCTTGGCCGACGGCATCAACCGAATGCTAGAAGCATTGGGCACTTCTCAAGTCGAACGTAATGAAAGCGAAGACCGCTATCGGTTGATGGCCGAAAATTCAACCGACATGATCACCAGACACGACCCCAAAGGCGTGTTTGTTTACGTCTCCCCCGCCAGCCGCGCTTTGCTGGGATACGAACCTTCGGAACTCATCGGCCGCGTCCCCAACGATTATTTTCACCCCGACGATTTAGAAACCATTGCCAAAGCTCACTGGAAAGTCCTGGCGCTCCCAGTTACTTACACCGTCAGCTACCGCATCCGCCGCAAAGACGGCAAATACATTTGGTTTGAAACCACCGGCCGCACGATCAGCGATCCTCAAACCGGCGAAGTCCAAGAAATTATCGGCATTTCCCGCGACATCAGCGTGCGGAAGCAAACAGAACAAGAACTGCGAGAAAGCGAAGCTGCAATCAAAGCTTTGTACCAAGTGACTTCGGCTCCCCGTACAGACCCGCTCAACCACCTCTCTACCTTTGATTTGCGCCTCCAAGAACTGCTGGCAATGGGATGTCGGCATTTAGGCCTGTCCGTGGGAATTTTGTCCTGCATTCAAGGCGACAACTATCAAATCATGGCTGTTGAGTGTCCCGACGGGTCGATCGTCAAAGACCAAATCTACGATCTGGAAAAAACTTTCTGCGTCGCTACGTCAATGGCAAAAGAACCGATTTACTTTGAGTCGGTGAGATTTTCGGGTTTTTCCTTCAACATTGACGATCGAGCTTTCCCCATCGAAGCTTACATGGGCATTCCCGTCACGGTGGGAGGGGAGGTTTACGGCACCCTGTGCTTCTTTTCTCCGACTCCTGTGACAGAACCGTTCCGAGTTGTAGACAGAGAGTTGGTGAAACTGATGGCTCAGTGGGTGGGAAGCGAACTCGAACGCCAGCAAACCGACGTAGATTTAGCAAAAGCTCGCGATCAAGCACTGGCGGCTACTAGAGCCAAAAGCGAATTTTTAGCCACCATGAGCCACGAAATTCGCACTCCGATGAATGGAGTCATCGGCATGACTGGTTTGCTGCTGGATACCCCCTTAACTCGCGAACAGCGCGATTTTGTAGAAACTATCCGCAGCAGCGGCGATGCTTTGCTGACGCTGATCAACGATATTCTGGATTTCTCGAAAATTGAGTCGGGCAAATTGGACTTGGAGGAACATCCGTTTGATATCCGCACTTGCATTGAGGAATCTCTAGACTTGGTAGCTGCTAAGGCGGCAGAAAAAAAACTGGAAGTGGGTTACTTGATCGATCGTACAGTACCGGCAACGGCGATCGGCGATAGCACCCGCTTGAGGCAAATTTTAATCAACTTGCTCAGTAATGCTGTTAAATTTACCGACGCTGGAGAAGTGGTGGTTTCGGTGACTGCAAAAAAGATTTCAATGCCGACGACTAACGCTAAAGAACCGCCATTAATTGCTGGCGAACCGGTAGCAACTAACCCAGCATACGAAATACATTTTGCGGTCAAAGATACCGGTATCGGCATTCCGAGCGATCGCATGGATCGGCTATTTAAATCTTTCAGTCAGGTTGATTCTTCAACGAGCCGACAGTACGGTGGTACCGGATTGGGTTTGGCAATTAGCAAGCGTTTGGCCGAAATGATGGGCGGCCGGATGTGGGTGGAAAGTATGGCTAGTGTCGCGGGCAATCCTCCTGCCGATTTTAGATCATCGGCAGTTTTTGATTTGGGATGGGCAGAATCTTGCGAAATTGCCGAAAAATATGGCTATGGCAAATCTGTACTCAGCAACAAGCCGATCAGCCAAAATACGAAATCCGTTGGCTCTACTTTTTATTTTAGTACGATCGTTTCGGGCTGCAAGAATTCCTTACCAGTTAACTTGAGCAATTCTCAACCTGAATTAGCTGGCAAGCGAGTCTTAATTGTTGATGACAATGCTACCAACCGCAGAATTTTGACTCTCCAAGCTCAGTCTTGGGGAATGGTAGCTAGGGCTTCAGCTTCAGCTCGTTTGGCTTTAGATTGGCTGGCTGCTAAAGAGGGGTTTGACTTGGCAGTTTTGGATATGCAAATGCCGGAAATGGACGGGTTGGCTTTAGCGGAGCAAATTCGGCGGTATCCTGATTGCGAAAAGTTGCCGTTAGTGATGCTAACTTCGATCGGCAGGCAAGAAATTAACCCCCCTACTATGCAGGAGATGGATTTTGCTGCTTTTTTGAATAAACCCATCAAACAGTCTCAGCTTTACAATGTTTTAATCAATATTTTTGGAGAACAGACAACTGAATTTAAAGGGCAGCGCACTACCGGGTCTTTCTTGCAAACCATACCCGTGCTGGCGGAGAAATTACCCCTGCGGATTCTGTTGGCTGACGATCATTTGGTGAATCAGAAGGTGGCTTTGCAAATTTTACAGCGGATGGGGTATCGCGCGGATGTGGCGGGAAACGGTATCGAAGTGCTCGAAGCTTTGCGCCGCCAGCCTTACGATGTGGTGCTGATGGATGTGCAAATGCCGGAAATGGACGGACTGGAAACTACCCGCCGCATCCGCGAGCAATTTTCAGCAGATTTAACTTTAGAAAATCACACGGGAGAATCAGAAGTTTCCGCAACTGATGAGCAACCTAATAATGGAAAATCGAAAATCGAAAATCGAAAATTGACTGACGAGGAATCTAACAATCGAAAATCGAAAATCGAAAATCGAAAATCGACGAGACCTTGGATTGTGGCAATGACGGCAAATGCGATGCAGGGCGATCGCGAAGAGTGTATGGCTGCGGGGATGGACGACTATTTGAGTAAGCCGATCGCCATTGAGCAGTTGGTGCGAGCTTTGATCGCGTGTAAATCTCGATCGAACTCCGCATTCGATCGTCTGCAGCCGATTGTTTGTTTGGATGCCCCGGCAGAACAGATCGAAGCAACGAGTGAATTAGAAGTGCGATCGAATGTGGCTGTTGCGGGAAATCCACAACTGACAATTCCCAATTCGCCCGCAGTCGTCGATTGGGGTTCATCAAATCTCGATCAGGCTTTGTCACAGAGCCACGGTTCCCTGAGTGCCAAGATTATAGAGGGACTGCGAGATGTGGAAGCTTTGGACGAAGCGATCGAGATTTACCTCGAAACAGCTCCCGAACTGCTGCGAGGCATCTCTATGGCTCTGTCCAACGCCGATCCGCTGGCTTTGCGGCGATCGGCTCACTCTTTAAAGTCGATTAGCGGTACTCTCGGGGCTTTTCGCTTGTTTGAACTGTGCGAGGAACTCGAAATCATGGGCCGCATCGGCACAAATGCTAACCAGCCTTTACCTGATCCGGCCTGCGCGCTTTTAGAACAGGTTGAGGCCGAGTATCAAAGAGTCGAAACGGCGTTAAAAATAGAAATGCAGTCTGTTGATTATTAGCGGTTATATCGTGTCCGATTGATTTCTCATAAATTCAAGTCCGCTCCGGGTAAGGCTGTCCATCTGAAGCAACATTAGACAATCGAAAGTTATCTCACCCACCCCAAGGAGGGGACGGTTCACTATTAACTTACTTTTTAGTTACCAAAACCCAATCGTCGGCTGTTTTCACAATCTCAGCATTCTGCAAACCTAAATGTTTTAAAACGGGTTTTTCTAACAGGAAATAAGGTTGAGGAAGAGTTTGCCATTTCTGTTTGAGCGTCGGCGCGTCGGCGACAATAACTTGGCGTTGACTATAAAAATTCAGCGATGGACGGCCCAAGCGGTGAGAAGTAAACACTTGTTGACCGGCCGGAGTTCCTGTGCGGACAATTTCGGCGATGGGCTTAACCGGATAATCCTCCGCCAGTTCCCAAACCCAGTTATCTGAAGCCACCAATACCAACAGCGTCACGTAAGTTCCCCAAATTAAAACTAATATAAACTGTCGGTCTTTGCGGTGCAGCAACACTGCCCCCATTGTCATTGTCAAACCTACAAACATCAGCATTAACTGCAAATCTCGCTGGAGAGGCACAATGTATTTCCCAATTTGCACTAAGCCACTGAAGTAAATGCAGCCGACAACACCAACTACAGCCAGTATTGCCAAAATCGCGGGGTGAGGCAACAAAGAAATAGCATCAAAATGTTCTTCTGCTTCCTCTTTGACAGGCTCTGGCGGCAGCCACAGTTGCTCCCAAACTTCAGCGAGATAACTGCCAACGGCAAGAGCAAAAGCTGGATAAATGGGCAAAACATACCACGGCAATTTAGTATTCATCACAGAAATAGCCAGCAGATATACTCCAGTCCAAACCAATACTAATTTTGGCCCTGGAAAATTGCGATTTTCCCAACTCAAACGCAGCCCTTGTAGCCAAAATAACTGCCACGGCCAAGCTAATTTTAAAATTTCTAAAATATAATACCAGGGCGGGCCTGTGTGACTGCTCACAGGTTCCGAAATGCGTCGGAAAGATTCGTTAACTAAATTAGCGTGGATGAAATATTGGCCGTAGTGCAGCCATTGGGCAAAATACCAAGCCGCTACTGGCAATGTTCCGATCGCGAATCCGCCCCAAAGATACCCAGAAGTGAGGAGTCGCGGGGTATCCCAAACCAAAAAAATACAGCCCACAGCAGCCAACAGCAGCCCCAACATCACGCCCTTAGTCAGGCAAATGAGTCCGAACCCAATCCCCGCCCCCAAAGCGTAGCGCAAGTCGCGGCGCGATCGTAGCAAACACCACATCGCCCCTAGCAAAAAACACAAAACCGCCCCATCCAACATCGCCAAACGTCCATGCCGCACCACTGGTAACAGCGTCAGATAAACGAGGGCAGAAAAAATGGCAATCAAACGCGGAGGAAACAACTCCCTGCCAATAGCGTAAAGCAACGGCACTGAAGTGGCTGTCAGCATCGCCGGTACCAACCTCGCCGTCAATTCGCTGACACCGCCTGCTGCAAAACACAGCCCGATTAGCCAGTGTACCAGCGGCGGTTTGTTGAAATAAGGCATAGAGTCGATCGTCGGATACAGCCAATTTAAGTTGCCACGCCAAATTTCGCGACTTACCTGCGCTGCAATGCCTTCATCCCAATCCCGCAACGCCACGCCGCCCAGATTCAGCCCGAAAATCAGCACTGCGCCCAACAGAAAAGCCAACATCCACAGTTTGTCTGTAAAGCTGTCATTCCAGCGATTTTTCGGTTTGCGGCGTAGGAATGGAAAGATTTCTGACATAACTTAAGAGAGTTTTGAGCGTCCCAAACTGAAGGTAAACTTAGAAAGCAGTTATTTGCGACTAGGAAAATACCATGAACTTGCCTGTAATTATAGATATTATCATTGGCTTAGTCTTTATCTACCTGACGTTAAGCTTGCTAGCTTCGGAAATTCAGGAACTGATTGCTACTGTTTTGCAGTGGCGGGCGGAACATTTAAAGAAGTCGATCGAAGTGCTGATTTCCGGCGGCAGCGAAGGCGCGAAAGATCCCATGCAATTTAAGCGAGTCGGACAGTTAGCCAATTCGATTTACACCAATCCCATGATCAAGGATTTGAATCAGGGCGCGAAAGGGCTTTTATCAGAGGGATTCCGTTCTGTTACGCACCGCATGGGAGATTTTTACCACGGAGTTACGGGTACTAAAAATGTTTTCGGCAATAAATCCACTGGGCCTTCTTATATTCCAGCCGAGAGTTTTTCTGCGAGCCTTTTGGATACTTTAAAGATTTCTACTTTGATCAGCTCTATCTCTAAAACGAGATTAGAAAAATTTAAAACTTTACAGTTGGCACAAATTAAAAGGATAGGAGAGAGTCTGAATTTGCCGCACTCTACTAAACCGATTATCGAGCAAGAATTTGGCTGGCTGACTGCGGAGTTTGATCGAGTTATTGAAGATTATAAAAACGATTTAGTGAGTTTGAACAACAGCTTGGATAGGATGTCTGAAAAGCTGGGATTTTATATTAAGGATTCTCAGGTTTATCTGCCAGAAACCGAGCTGGCAGGGAGAGAGTTTCAGCGGCATATGGCATTTGTTAAGGCTCGTTTTGACAGCCAATTTGAGCGGGCGGCGCTGCTAGGGCAACTGCAACCTAGTTTGAGCAATCTGTTAAATACTGTTAAAAAAAGTCAAGATACGGTAGGCGAAATTATGGAGCTAAAAGAGGACAGTCCGATTTACCAACAAATTCAAGAAACCTTGGACAGTATGCCAGACTCTTTGAAACGCAGCCTTTATCTTTTAGCGCAGCGCGCTGAAAAAGGCGGGGGAGATACTCAAGAGCAGTTGCAGCGGTTTCAGCAAGAAATTGAAATTTGGTTTGACCAATCGATGCAGCGTGCTTCGGGCGTTTACAAGCGGAATGCCCGAGGGGTGGCGATTTTGCTCGGAACTGCGATTGCGGTCGCTGCTAATGCTGATACCATTAATATTATTGATCGGTTGTCGAAGGATTCGATGCTGCGATCGAATGTTAACTTGTATGCTCAGCAGTTGGTGGCAAACAATGCTAAGACTCAATCAAATAATTTAAGCAGTCTGACAAAAGTTCAAAAGGATGTCGATCAAGCTTTGGATCAGGTAGCTCTGCCTTTTGGATGGAGCAAACAGAACAGCTTAGAACGAGATAAGCAGGGGAATTTATTGTGGCCGGCTTTGATAGCAAAATTGTTTGGTTGGATATTGAGCGGCGTAGCTATTTCTATGGGGGCTGCTTTTTGGTTCGAGGCGCTCAACAAGATTATTAATATCCGCAATTCAGGGAAAAAACCCCCATCTTCCACAGAATCTTGAGGGGTGCAGTTGCGCGGCCAGTTAACTAACTGTCATACCCTTTTAGATTTTAGATTTTGGATGAGGGAATGACTGAAGACTATCGAGGTTGGAAGGATGGGCTGACAGTTGGATTCTTTTTTGAAAGTGGTATCACGGAGAGGATCTCGGATTTATCGGTAATTGCGCGTTTGCCGGAAGTAAGGGAAAACACGGAGAATATAAATTCCGTGCGATCGCGGATGGCAGCTCAGCAGAAATAGGAGAAACTGATAGATAGGTAAAATAAGAATGAGCGAAATAAACAAGGTAGCTGGCAGCTTCTGGGGGTCCGACTCCAGGGGTTTATCTAGTGCTCAACTCACTTTTGGAGGACGGAATATGTTGACTTCTTTAAGGGAAACGACTCCCGCCTCGGAATACGCAAATCCCCCATCCAAAAGCTTTGTATTCAAGGACTCCAGCATCAATGAAGCTGGATATTTTGTTTCCAGAATTTTGGCTGGGGAATCTGACTGCATCGAGAAAATTACCTCGGCACTTCAAAAATCGGCCTCTATCCTTAGAGAGATTGACAAAGTTGGCACAACTTCTGGCAGCAGCTCGAACCAACTGCAATTAGGCTTTGTTATCCTCAGTTCAGATTACCTGGAACCATACAAAAGTCAATTGTCAAAATCCCATAGTTCTCTGACTCAAAACAGCGGACTTGGTTCGTGTTATGCCGATCGACATAGTGATACACTCAGCAACGGCGGTGGGCGCGATCGACTGTTTGCTAATTAAGGAGAGTGATTTAAGGGAGGGTGTGGAACGTACCGAGGGCGACTGAGCCGAATGCAATTGTAATTAGGGACGCAGGTGCGATCGCAATCAACGATTAGATCTGACTCAATCTGCCATAATATCAACTCCCGCTGAATAATTTGAATCACGTTTGTAGTGAGGTGGGCAGTCCTCACATGGTCGGTAGCACGCCATAAGTCAATTGAGTTCTAGCGATGGGTTCCACTTAATGTTAGACAGTTTTGACTCTTAGTAAATGCGACCAAACCTCCTGGTAATCAGTATTTCGCTGTATCGCAAACCTAGCAAGTTCACAGCATATAGAATCATTCAAAATCTACATAATTCAGTTTTCCCTTGGATGAAATACAGCTAGGGAAACTCTATTGCATTGTGCCTATAAGTAAAATATCACACTCAAATAAAAACTACTAAATATAATTAAGAGGAGTTATTCTCGGAGCAATTACCTCCACCATTTCCGATTACCTGAACTCCGGCTAGTGTTAGTCAAATAAGGTCGAAAAAAGTTGGATGGTAGAACCTAGATTGATTTGTTTGAATATTCACGTGTTGTAATATATTCCCAGAGGTAGAGGTCTAAAGTTCCCTTTTATTCAGGGTCGAACCGATAAATATGGGTCAGAATAAATTAATAAAAACATTTAAAAAGTTGCACTATATCTCAAGTTAGTGTTAAGATACAATGAAATAAGCCTGATCATATTGCTCCCGGGTGTATCTACTAATAATGCCCTTAATGGAGTCTCCAATATGAGTTCTACATTCGCTCAAGTTAACTCACAATCTTCTTTTGAAAAACAGCCACTGCGCTCGTTAGTCTTCATTGACTCCGGCGTGGAAGATTACGAGTCACTTACAGCGGGAGTGCTGCCGGGACAGCAGGTAGTAATACTCGATCGCGCCAAAAACGGCATCGAACAAATCACCTCGGAGATGGAAAAATACGCCTCTACTAAGGGGGCGATAGACTCGGTTCACATTATTTCTCACGGCAGTTCTGGCAGCCTACAATTAGGCAATACCGCTCTGGGTTCAGATAATATAGAGCAATACAAAAGCCAGTTGGAAAAGTGGCAAACTTCACTAGCCCCCCAAGCAGACATCATGCTGTACGGCTGCGATGTAGCAGGCGGTACAGGTTCTAATTTCGTCGATCGATTCAGTCAATTAACCGGGGCTGACGTTGCGGCATCCACCAACACAACCGGCCGTGACGGCGACTGGAATTTAGAATTTGCCTCTGGCCAAATTGAATCTCCCTTAGCCTTGCAGCCACAGGCTATGGCAAGTTACCAAGGTGATTTAGCTACGATCGTAGTAGCCAACAATAGCGATAGCGGGCCCGGTTCATTAAGGGCTGCGATCGCCAGCGCTGTTGCCGGCGATATAATTACCTTCGCTCCAGGTTTAGCCAGCCAAACTATTACCCTCACCAGCGGTCAACTCGATATTCCCGCTGGCAAAAACATCACGATTGACGGCGCCGCAGCAGCGGGTTTAACGATCAGCGGCAACAACGCATCCCGCGCCTTTTTTGTCAATGCAAACGTTGCGAGTGCTACCAATTTTGTTGTCAAAAACCTCATTATTACTAACGGAAAAACTACCGATCGAGGTGGCGCGATCGGCACAACCGACGAAGTAAACCTCACAGTAGACAATGTTCAGTTCAACAACAACGTTGCCGATAAAGGCGGTGGCGCAATTTTCGGTAATTTCAACAATACCCTGACTGTTACTAACAGTAAATTCAACGGCAACGTCGCCACCGCAGCTAACGATGAACGCGGTGCAGGTGCGATCGGCTTTTTGAGTTCCAAAGCTTTTACAGTCACCAACAGTGACTTCACCAACAACAAAGGAATTAACGGCGGGGCGATTAACAGCCTTCAGGGCAAGTTAACCATTGACAACTCCCGATTCATCGGCAACGATACCACTGCCGCCACTTTCGCCACAGGTCAGCCCAATGATTTTTTAAGGGGTTTCGGCGGCGCAGTTTATACCGATCGAGCCAGCAATCCCAGCGAAGCTTCCGGCACAATTAAGATCACCAAAAGTGTATTTCAAGATAACAAAGGGCGAGGCGAAGGCGGAGCAGCTTATCTGTTTACCGGCACCCAAGATAGCGTAAGTATTGCAGACAGCACCTTCCAAAACAACGAAATTCTGTCGCTTCCGGGTGGCAACAACGGAGTTGGAGGGGGGTTGGTAAACTTGAGCAACGGCCTCAACAAAGGACTTACCGTCTCCAACACCACCTTTGCTGGTAACAAAGCCCCCGCTCAAGGTGGCGCAATGTGGATCATGGATGCCACTACCACGATTACTAACAGCACCTTTTCTGGCAACCAAGTTACTGGGACTACCGACTTTTACGGCAATGTCGGTGGTGCAATGGCTCTTTATGCCCCCACAACCATCGTCAACACCACCATTGCCGATAATTCCGCCCGTTGGGTTGGCGGAGGCATCTCGGCTGCGGAAGGAAAGCCTGTCAGCGTCAAGAACACGATTTTTTCTAACAACACGGCGGGGAATGAGTTTGGCATTCAGCAGCACACCAGCAGCGAACTAACTGACCAAGGTGGCAATTTTCAGTGGCCTGTCAAAAAAACCACTAACTTCAACGATTACAATGCGACGGCAAGTGTGACGATCGCAGACCCCTTACTTGGCCCTTTGCAAAACCTCAACGGCGCTTTAGTCAGGCCACTGCTGATAGGAAGTCCGGCAATTGATAAAGGGATTGCCACGGGCGCACCCGCTACGGATCAGCGCGGCGTGACTCGCCCTCAAGATGGCGACAGCATTCCAGGTGCGATCGTGGACAGCGGCTCTTTTGAATTGGGAGGTAGTGTCGTCCCAGTGCCAACTCCGACGCCTGCGCCGACTCCGACGCCTGCGCCGACGCCTGCGCCAACTCCGACGCCTGCGCCAACTCCGACGCCTGCGCCAACTCCAACTCCCACACCGACTCCGGCGCCGACTCCCACTCCCGCGCCAACTCCAACTCCCACACCGACTCCGGCGCCAACTCCGACGCCTGCGCCAACTCCAACTCCCACACCAACTCCGGCGCCAACTCCCACACCTGCGCCGACTCCGGCGCCGACTCCTACTCCCGCGCCAACTCCCACTCCGGCGCCGACTCCGGCGCCAACTCCAACTCCGGCGCCGACTCCAACTCAGACTCCGACACCCACACCGGAACCCACTCCAACTCCGACACCGACGCCGGCACCAACTCCCACACCGACTCCGGCGCCAACTCCGACGCCTGCGCCAACTCCGGCGCCAACTCCGGCGCCAACTCCCACACCTGCGCCGACTCCGCCGCCGACACCAACTCCCGCACCGACTCCAACTCCGGCCGTAGATGATTGCTTATTCGATAGCCTCACCGCCCCGCAACTTGACCCTGCCACCATCACCCCCAACCCCGTCCAACAAACTATCAACGGCGGCGACACTACCGATTTCATCATGGGCGGTGGCATCAACGACTCAATTAACGGACAAGCCGGCAGCGATACTCTCTACGGCATGGGCGGCAATGACAACATTGACGGTGGCGCAGATAACGACTCAATCTTCGGCAATGGAGGCAGCGATTTCATCCTAGGCGGCGCTGGTAACGATACCATCTATGCTGGCAAAGATAATGACACTGTTGTTGGCG
>NZ_JAUBPS010000160.1:0-2084 GCF_036700865.1 Microcoleus sp. S13C4 | reverse complement strand
ATAGCATCTATAACTGGATGGGATTACATTTTGTCAGCCCTAGCTACTGTTGCATGATTTTTGAAAATTGGTATTAACTTGAGGCGAGCGCAATGCACTTGAATATTCGTAGACGCACGGCCCCTCAGAAACCGATTTTTTTACGAGAAGACGCGTTACAGCCCGCAGAAACAGCCAGAAACTGGGTTTCTCAAGTTATACCCAATCTTCTTGATCGCTTTTTTGTCGCCTGTAAACCTCACCTGTAGCGTGAATTTTACGCGTTTTTTCGTAAAGACTTTCTTGGGTATGATTCCATTTTTGCAGGACTTTTTTTAAGTCGGATTGGATATCTCTAGCGCCTGGAAAGCCTCGGTAGCGAATTATTAATCTTGCTAATTCCGATAAATTGTAGTCCGTTGCTTCTGAGGCTAATAAAGTATTGACACTGGCTCGATCGCGCTTGTATTGCGGATGCTGCTGATCTTGAGTTTTTTCTACTGAATCCATTCTATTTATATTTCCCAATCATCTGAAAATGTTGCTACAAGCAACCGCCACCCAAAGGCGCGGACATAAATAACTACAGGGCTATTTCATTCTAGTTGAGTAGTGGATATATAGCAATCCTAAGTGATTTTCTAGATTTGTAAAATCTGAAAGTCTTGCTATACAAGAAGTCTAGGAAGACAAGAGGGCGTTGTGTTGTGAGACTCAGATCGGATTGCTATAGTAGTAAAGTATCGTACTCATGCACGGGAGCTGCTATGTCTCAACTTGCCATTATCAAAGCCTTTGCAGACTTGCCTGACACCCGTCGCAAGGCAGGACAACGCCATCATCAAGCGCTGTATTTAGCCTTATTTACCCGCTTCAGTCGCTGCGGGGAATCGGGGATTTCTGGCTATTGGGGATTGGTTGAGTGCCCATCACTCTCAATTAGTTGCTTTATTTCAACCGCCCCTGGGACGTTTACCCTCTTACAGCACGATTCGCCGGACATTGCTGCGGTTAGAATATCAGGCTTATTCGGGTTGTTTGTCGAGGTTCTTCGGGATTCAACCCAAACCCGGAGAAACAATTGTGACAGATGGCAAAGTGTTACGCGGGTCCTATGAGTGTCCCACTGAGGACCCAACTGTCGATTCGCATCCAGCAATCATGCTGGTGACTGCCTACATTGTAGAACGTGGTTTGATTCTCGAACCCTATGAGGTGGCATCAAAAACGAATTAAATCACCGCACTCCCGGTTCTTATTCAGAAGATGGCAGTTAAGGGTGTAGTCTTCGCCTTTGATGCCATCAGTACCCAAAAAAACTGCTCAGACTATCATTGATAGTGGTAATGATTACTTGGGCGCACTCAAAGGCAATCAATCCAGATTGTTGGCCGCAGTACAAGCCAAATTTCAAGCGCAAGAGACGATGTTCCAGATCGACAAAGGGCATGGTCGGATTGAAAAACGCACCGTCAGCATTAGTCATGACCTGACTGGAATTCCTGATTTTCCGGGACTGCAAACCTTAATTCGAGCTGAATCCGAACGTGCTGTGCATCGAGCCTCCATCATTGAAGTCTCTACCGAAACCCGCTATTACGTGACCTCCTTGACCGAAACGGCCAGACGCCTTGCCGACAGAGTTCGAGGCTATTGGGGGGTCGAAAACAAAGTTCATTATGTTCGCGATGTCACCCCTCGGGCGAAGATGCTTCTCGTATTCGCACCAACGGGCTTGTTCAATGTTGGGCAATCGCACGCAATTTTGCCCTCAATTTGTATCGCGATTATGGCTTTCAAAACATGGCTCAAGCTCAACGTCTCGCTGGCTTTAATTTTAACATCCTCAAAGACTTGTTTAGAATGAAATAGCCCTGCTCAGAACCCCAACTCTGTAAGACTTTAGGCAGATCTTCTATCCGTCTAGATTCGACAATAGCCAAGAGCTGTCTAGTCTCTATATCTACTAATACAGCACAATAGTTTCCCTGGCCTTTTACCAAGGCAATTTCATCCATGCCAAGTCTTCTAATACCAATTTTCAAAAATCATGCAACAGTAGCTAGGGCTGACAAAATGTAATCCCATCCAGTTATAGATGCTAT
>NZ_JAUBPS010000159.1:0-2111 GCF_036700865.1 Microcoleus sp. S13C4 | reverse complement strand
ATTGTTTATACGTCCTTTTTTTCACATTTTGGCACAAAATGCAAGGGCTAATTGAGAATGGTGCAAGATCTCAGTTTCAACTAACATCTTGCACCACTCTGTGTGGAACAGACCGTCCAGCCTGTTCCACACAGAGTGAATTTCTTGTGGGGTGGATCAGAGAACCCGCCCATAAAAAGCTTATTGAAAATGGTGCAAAATGTCAGTTTCAACCGACTTAAAAATATGGTAAAATGTGTTTTATTCCTCCTCGCTAGGGACTTGTACTGCGAGCCTAATTCTACATTTATAAGCGAGGGAAACGTGGGTAAGGGTATTTCCCTCGAAGCAAGATGTAAACTTAAAGAGACTTCGACATTTTTAGATGTTTATGACTCAAAAACCGTCCCCAACAGTGCAAGCGACCCTACTGCCTGAAGAATATGAAATGCTGCAAGAGTTGCGGCAAAAAAAACCAGCGCGAAACCCGCCTCCTAAGCGGATGTCATCCGGGGATCGCATTGCGGACAAAGTTGCGGCTACTGTCGGTTCCTGGAGATTTATCATTATTCAGAGCAGCCTTCTAGTAATGTGGATTATCCTGAACGTTATTGTGTGGATAAAACACTGGGACCCTTACCCTTTTATCCTGTTGAATTTGATGCTGTCGTTTCAGGCTGCTTACACTGCACCCATCATTATGATGAGTCAAAATCGCCAGTCCCTAGTTGACCGCCAAAGTGCCGAACACGACTATCAAATAAATGTCAAGGCAGAATTAGAAATTGAACTGCTGCACGATAAAATTGAACTGCTGCACAATACAATCAATACTTTGCGTAAAAAAGAAATTGTAGAAATTTCCAAAATGCTCGAACAGCAACAGCAATGCCTCCAGGGGATAGAAGAGATTTTTCGCAAATAGCGGGATTCCTCGGGAGGTGAAAAAACAGAATTTATTTACTTCATTAAAAGGTAGAAAAATGGCTAACATTAATCAGAGGCGTACTGAAAATATTAACGGTAACTTTTATGTAGACAGTACCTGCATTGACTGTGATACTTGTCGGTGGATGGCACCTGAAGTATTTGGTCAAGAGGGAGAACAGTCTGCGGTTTACCACCAGCCAACTAATGAAAGTGAAGAAATGCGATCGCTCGCGGCTCTTTTGTCTTGTCCCACAAGTTCGATCGGCACTGTAGAAAAACCCCAAAGGATAAAAGAAGCCCAGCAACTGTTGCCCGCACTTGTAGCAGAAAATGTCTATCACTGCGGCTACCACTCAGAGAAATCCTACGCCGCAGCCAGCTATTTAATTGTCCGCCCCGAAGGAAACATTTTAGTTGATTCTCCCCGTTTTGTGCCGCCGCTAGTCAAAAATATAGAAGCAATGGGCGGCATTCGCTATCTGTACTTGACTCACCGCGACGATGTGGCAGATCATCAACAATACCACGATCATTTTGGGTGCGATCGCATTCTCCATGCTGACGAAATTAACGCGGGGACTCGCAGTGTAGAAATTCAATTGTCGGGCTGCAAAGAGCATCAAATCGCAGATGATTTGTTGATTATACCTGTTCCCGGTCACACGAAAGGTCACACAGTTTTGCTTTACAATAACAAGTTTTTGTTCAGCGGCGATCATCTTGCTTGGTCGGAAAGTTTGCAGCAGCTAGTTGGCTTTCGCGAAGTCTGTTGGTATTCTTGGCCGGAACAAATCAAATCTATGCAAAATTTGGCTAATTACTCGTTTGAATGGGTGTTGCCGGGACACGGCCGCAGGTATAATGCCGATCGACAAACAATGCGCGAGCAAATGCAACAGTGTCTTGCTTGGATGGTCGATGCTTAATAGATATTCGGCGGTTGAAGCCGCTACTACACACACAAAGTCCGCCTACGCGGACTAACAATAAGAGGGATTTTGTATTACGCTTTGGGAATCGCAACCAAAGTCATAGAATTAGCTGGGTAAGTTGCCTGAAATCCAGTATCACGGACACTTAAATCGCTCTGACGGACGATCGCCTGCAAATTCGCCTCGCTGTAAGTGTAATACCAATTTTCAAAAATCATGCAACAGTAGCTAGGGCTGACAAAATGTAATCCCATCCAGTTATAGATGCTA
>NZ_JAUBPS010000158.1:0-2115 GCF_036700865.1 Microcoleus sp. S13C4 | reverse complement strand
TTTTTAGCTGGCATTTTTGTAGAGATTGACTAAACTCATTTTTTATTATACCCTATTTAAAGGCACAACAGCTTAGTCCGATTAAACTTCAGAAATACCGACTGATGGGAGTGCCGGAAGTCTGGTTTTGGGAAGATGGCACTCTAGAGCTTTACCATCTGCGAGAGGAAGGTTACGATCGCATTACTAGCAGCGAAGTGCTGCCTGAGTTAGACTTGTCTTTGCTTAAACGCTGCATTTTGTTTGCTTCCCCTTTGGATGCGCTTGAGGAGTTTGCTAGAGGAATGGGCGATCGGGAAAATTGATCAATAAACTACTTTTGAAATTCCTCGCTCGACTAAACGGTTATTAAATAGGAGCAACTGGCAATGACTGACTCAGAAATACTTAATTCTGATACCATTAAAACACTAAATACTAGCATATCCGAAGTTACAGTTTACACCGATCGCGCTTTGGTGACGCGCCGCGGTACGGTATCTCTGACGGGAAACGAGCGAGAATTGGCGATCGCCTCTGTACCCGGAACCCTCGAAACAGAGTCAGTCAGGGCCACGGGTGCGGGTACAGTTGCAGTGCGATTGCTGGGAGTGCGAACCGAAACAGTGTTTAGCAGCGAACCAGTGGGCGATCGCACTGCCGAATTAACCCAACAAATTCAGGAGTTACAAACCCAAAGACGGGGAATTAACGACAAAATCACCGCCCGGAAAATTCAGCTCAAATTTGTGGAAGGTTTGAGCGAAAAAAGCGTCGGTTTCTTTTCCAGCAGCATCGCCAAACAGCAGGTAGGTTTAAACGAAACAGGCGAATTGCTCAACTTTTTAGGAACTAATTACCTAAAATATGTAAGTGCGATCGCCCAGCACGAAAAACAGCAGCGCGAATTAGACAAGCAAATAGAAGCTTTGCTGCTGCAGTTGCGGCAAGTACACACTCCCCATTCTCAGCAAAGTTTTAACATCATTGTTGCCATAGAAGCAAGCAGCAGCGGCAATTTTGAACTAGAAGTTTCCTATGTAGTCATGGGAGCTCGCTGGACTCCCCTTTACGACTTGCGAACCAACACTACCACCAACCAAATTAATCTCAATTACCTAGCCGAAGTCAATCAAAATACAGGCGAAGATTGGACGGGAGTAGGGCTGACTTTATCCACAGCCAAGCCGGGAATGGGAACTTTGCCACCAAAACTCGAACCCTGGTTTATTGATACTATTTACCCAAGATCTACTCAAACCAGAGAACTTATGATGCCACGCAGCCGACAGGCTGCGGAACCAGAAATACCACTAGATTATACAAACTTAGAGTTTTATGAAAGTGCTGCACCTGCTGATGCCACACCCCAACTCATAGCAGCTCAAACCGCGACCACACAAGTATCGAAAGAAGGCGGTACCGTCTCATTTCAAGTAGGGGGAAATACTAAGATTCCCAGCGACGGTACGCCCCACAAAGTGACGATTTTTAGCGAAAATTATCCCTTTAAACCTGAATATATAACCGTCCCGCGATTAGTCAGTTTTGCCTATTTGCAAGCAGTTGTTGTGAATCCGCTGACCGGTGCAACTCTTCTGCCCGGTAAAGCAAATATCTTTCGCGACAACACTTTTGTCGGCAGTGTGCAGTTAGAAAATGTTTCCCCGGGGCAAGAATATAAACTGAATTTAGGAATAGATGAAGGCCTAAAAATAGAGCGGGAATTAGTGGAAAGACAAGTAGATAAAAAACTGATCGGTCAGCAGAGGCGCACAAGTTACGCTTATCGCTTAAATGTGACAAACTTGCATCAGGTGCAGGTACACCTGACACTAAAAGAGCAATTGCCAGTCAGCCGTAATGAACAAATTAAAGTGCGATCGACTCTCACTAATCCGAAGATAGTAGCAGGTGAAATGGGAGTGCTAGAATGGATAATGTCTTTGCCACCGCAAGCAAAGCAAGAGTTATATTACCAGTTTGTTGTCGAACATCCTCCCGACTTAACTGTCACGGGTTTAGATATTTAATATTAAGTAGGTAAAAAGTGGTTTCTAATCACTGTAGTTTAGACTAAAAAATGATTGCAGCCAAAAGTAGCTGCCTTTGAATATCCGGCAAGCTGTTACTCAA
>NZ_JAUBPS010000094.1:0-21070 GCF_036700865.1 Microcoleus sp. S13C4 | reverse complement strand
TCATTCTCTCCTTAACGGTGGCTCTAGTTTTTCTTGGACCACCGTTCTCATCTTTAGTTAGTCTAAACTACAGTAATCAGGACTTTAGTCCTTATTCGCCAGAACTATGAGGACTGAAGTCCTGAGAAACTATCAAATCTAGCGGTAATTTGTAAACTGCAAAGCCATCGGATAATCTTCTTGCTTCAACCGTTGAATTACCAACTGCAAATCATCCTTATCCTTAGCCGAAACGCGCACTGCATCACCTTGAATCGAGCCTTGAATCTTTTTAAACTCATCTCGAATTAATTTAGTGATTTTCTTGGCAATTTCCTGGTCAATCCCTTTTTTCAGTTTGATTTCTTGGCGTACTCTAGTACCACTAGCCGCTTCAATTTTCCCATAATCAAAAATTTTTAGAGACAAATTGCGCTTGGCGGCTTTAGTTTGCAAAACAGTGTGAATTGCATCGAGAGTAAATTCGCTGTCCGTATTGACAGTAATTGATTCGGCGCCCAATTCTACAGTGGTTTTGGTATCTTTCAAGTCGTAACGGCTTTGAATTTCTCGCGTTGTTTGGTCAACAGCGTTAACTAATTCTTGCCGATCGAACTCGCTGACAATATCAAAGGAATAACTAGCAGCCATAAATTAGTAATTGGTAATGGGTAATTGGTAGTTGCTAATGGGTAATTGGTAGTTAGTAGTTGGTAATTAGTCATTAATTAACCTTCTCTTAACTAATGACTAATGACTACAGACCACTGACTAATAATAATTAATTAGCCATTAACAGCCATTAAACTGAAATAGAATAAAGTAGCTGTGCAAGAAGAACTAATCGCAAACATGAGCGATCGCCCCAGCGGCACATTCAGAATATAGAAAACCGAAAACAACAACCGGGCGATCGTAAAAGCGATCGCAGCCCAACCCGCCGCCTCCGAATCTACCCCCGTCACAAAAGCCATCAAAGCCGCCGCTGAAAACAGCATAAACGTCTCAAACGAATTTTGGTGAGCCCAAGTTGCCCGCTGAGCGTAAGCAGGCAACCTCTCAAACATAGCGCGGGGGGCTGCTTGGTCGTAGCCTAGCTGCAAGCGGGCGAACGCAACCACCAAAAACGGTGCGTAAACCAGCGCAGCAGCAGCAGCAATACAATCAAGCAGAATAACCGACACAGGTAATCCCAACAGCATCATCCGCCTCGCAGTTCAATCAAAATAGAACAGAGTAACTACCTTGCGCTGTTCCTCCGCATCCTGGCAAGTTTTCAGCAAAGTGTGGCTTTCGTGAAAAGCAAAACATATCAGTTGCTGGCAGCGAGAAATAATCTCCTGATTGCACATGGCGCTTGCTTCGGGAAGAGACAAGCTATCATTTTTGGGATTTTCTACCAAATGTATCACTTGTTCGAGTTGGTCACGAGACTCCCGGGGCTGGCGACTCATGCTTTGCGGCAAAATCACCGTCAGCAGATTAGGATCTGCTCGCATTGCCCCCCGAATTGCGGCTGAATTGGTGCCTGTAGCGCCAGAAGTGATGAGCTGATTGCCTCCCAGAACTATGGCATAGCTCAGCATCTCGATTAGCTGCTGGTGGGTAATAGGAACGTGGCGAGAACCCAAAAGAGCAATCCGCTTGGAGCTGGTTTGCTGGATCGCCGCAAGTTCTTGTAAAAAATCATCTACTCTGGGTAGCTCAATTGATTGACTCAAAGAATTTATTAAATTAAATAAAACTACGTTGTGGATTTTAGCAGACTCACTAGCCATTGCCGCCAAAAAGAAGTTAAGAATTGCTGATTGACGGCCTCAGACTAGAGGATCTGGAGATTTGAGGAAGCCAGAAGGCAGAAGGTCTGAAGACATTCGGCAGCCCCAGCTCAAGGTAGAATTCAAGAAAAATTGAGAATTTAAGAATTTTGGCTTTTTATTTATTTAAACAAAAAGTTCTCTCTGCCGAATACCTTCTTCCCTCAGATCCGGCTCTCTTATTAATGGACTCGATCGCTTAGGCCCAAAGATGCCATTAGACCCTCAAGGTCAAAATGTTCTGCCATTAGCTGAGTAACGCATTCCACCTTGATCGGTTCGTGTAGGCGCACGCTGCCAAAGGTGCTGTCGATAATTTCCACCGTGGTTAAGGTATCCAAATCAACAGACAAAACTGGAATTTCCATTTCTTCTGCCCTGCCGATAACCAAGGGAGAAGGAGGCAAGTGGCCTGTCAAAATTAAGCACTGAGTCGAGCTTTCCAGAGCCGCTAGCTGAATGTCAGTGCGATCGCCCCCCGTCACCACCGCCATATTTCTCGCTTTGCGGAAATACTTCAGAGCCGAACTAACATTCATCGCGCCAATTGTCAAGGTTTCCACCATCAAGTCCAAACGGTCTCTACGGCACAGCACATCAGCTTTCAATTGGTGCACCAATTCTTTGACGCTGACACTTCGCAGCAAAGCACTTCTCGGCAGCATTCCCAAAACAGGAATACCCGCAGCCTCCAGAAAAGGCCGCACAGTCGCCGTTACGGATTCGAGTTTGTCCGAGGGAACGTCGTTGAGTACCACGCCCAGCAACCGCGAACCCAAACGCTGTTTAGCCGACAGCAAATCGTCTATATAAAGATCGATCGGGCGGGCTACCAACAACACAGAAGCATCAACTGCCTCAGCGACTTGAGCCAAAGACAAGTCAAACAGACTGCCTTCCTCCAAATTAGCTGGGCCTTCTAACAGCACCAACTCTCCGCTGGGAGCTTGCAAATATTGCGCTAAAGACTGGCGGTAATCTATCTTGTCTTCTCCCCGCAAACGCTTGTGAACCGTTTCTTCGTCCAAATACAGCAGTGTTGACGGCATCTGACTTTCTGAAAGCTTCAGCGTCTCTACCGCGAACCGCACGTCTTCGTCCTCTATCCCCGCTCCGTCGGAGCTGAAACAGGTTCCCAGAGGTTTGCCGTAGGCGACGGCCAGTCCTTTTGCCCGGAGTCCGAGTGCCATCCCCAGGGCGATGGCAGACTTGCCGCTGTAAGCTTTTGTGGAACCGATCAGCAAATATTTAGTCAATTTGGGTACGCCTTCAATCCTCAATTTGCACCTGTCTATTTCAATAAATTTAGTTTTTTGTACAGTATTTCTGAACTGCGACTCAATTTTGCAATACAATTATACTCGATTTAGTCGCTTTTGGTCAGATTGTTTTTTTGCCAAAAACTTTTATTCACCTGTTCGCAACCCTTTCCTTCCCATTCTTTTTACTTGATTTTGGGAAAGCACTTTTTGAATTGTTTGTTTTACCAGCCGTTTTTGATAATGATTTATCGCCGCTGCTTCCTTTAAAAACCGATTTTAATTATAAATTTTTTAGCTAGTTTTATTACTGAGGTTAGATATTAATACTGACTTTTATAAAATAAAACTAACAGGGTAGAAGTGGTGATTTCACTAGAAACACCTATTGAGAGGGCTTGGTGCAGTTTTTGTGTGGTATATAGCAATCATAAATCATTTGTGAATTTATTCCCTCCTCCCCTTCGTAAGGCGAGGGTAGGGGTGGGGTAAAAAAAAATACGACTCATTTATGATTGCTATCATACAAGTATTTTGTAGGGATAAAGTCCCGTGCTTGGCTGATCATTCGTGCAGATAATTGAAAATCGATAGGTTGTATTATTAGTTATTAATTATTAGTGCGGTCGCCCGCCTTCAAACTGAGCGGTGGCACTGCGAGCAATAAGCTGTTTAGGATAGGGCTTCTACCTTCTAAACACATAAATTGTCGGGCGGCGTGGGCTGGCATTTCGGCAGCCCAAAGGCTGATTGCGATGCTAGCCCGATCGCAGTTCAAGCGCTGTAGATTGATTTTCCTTGGGGGGATCTACAGCGCTTTCCTCTCAGCTACCGAGTCGCAACATTTGAACGAAATCAGACGGCGCGATTCGCCTAACGGCGATAGCTTCGCTTCACGCACTCGCACAGCACCAATGTCCGAAATAGGCTTTTGGGCTTGTTCCACAACAAAGTACAGTAGTTTTCAATTGTATGAAATACAGGTAGGGAATCAGGCAAAGCCTGATTCCCTACGCGAAATCTGTATCACGCTCAACTGAAAACTGCGGTAGATTTACTTTAGCAGTGGGGATAAGTGCTGACCCCAAAGAGATTATTGAGAATGATCCAACAACTCACTTACTATTTCCGCTTCTCAAATAGGGCTGGCGCACCAATCATGTAATGTTGCCATCGAGGCGTTAGTTACACTATTGGTGCGCCAGTTATAGCGCCTGTCAATCGATTTTAGATTTTAGATTTTAGATTTTAGATTGAAGAAAGCGACCCCACTGATAAATCCGGGGGCTGGCGATCGGGATTCCGAGCTTTTTTCTCGATCCACGAATCAATCCGGAGGCCCCGGATTAAATTGCTTGATTGTCAATTGCGGACTTTCGGGAGTGCGGCTGCGGTGAAACTTATTCATCCATTCGCATCAGCTTGCGGTAAAACGTTTTAGAAAAATCGACAGTACGAGTCCGCTGAAAAGTCAGGAGAACCTCAATTAAGCAACTAACAAACTCAGAGCTTTGCATCGTCACTTCGTAGCTGAGTTCAGCATTGCCGTCAAACAACACCCGACAGCGGGTTAAATCGATCGGCAGCGACGAGATATTCCAACTAGCGACAAAGGGCACGCTCTCCCCGCCCTCAATTTTTCTGGTCCCCTCCAAGCTTTTGAGCTTGTAAAGGCCAATAGCGTGCGGTAAAAACTTGCGCCTGGGCTCTTGACAGAAAGGCGCGTAGACTTTCACTTCTTTGTCATCGGCTGGCTTGAGTTGAGGAATAGACATATTTCCACCTCAGACAATTATTACTAACAGATAGTTTAGATCCCCTGAAAAAACTAGCAGATATTCCTGGTCGATCGCAAGCAAAAGTCAACCTAAATACTTTATCCAGCGCCTGTTTACCCGGGCAGTACAAGCACCGAACCCGCTGCTTGTCCTCCTGTCGGCTTTCGACAAAATGCCAGAAACTGATACAGTAGATGCTTATCTCTAAAATCAAAAACTATTGGTGGTTGAATCAAGTAACCTATGCAGGAGAGTTCTTGGCCAGAAAACGACGCTCGCAGCGAGCTTAACTTGGACATCTCTGATTTAGCTCAAGAAGAGTTCAAGAGTTTGACCTCAAAGTCGAAGCTCAGCAAAGTATTTGCTATACCAGACAGTGGCGACAGGGTGTTTGACGCGGAAACAAAAGCAGAGCTCCCAGTTGCGGTGTCTGTGCCGGGAACTCCCTCTTTTCCTCAAAATCTGTACCGGGGACGCCGTGGAAAAGCCGCAGCAGTGCTGACTGCGATTTGGGCCGGCACGATCGCCCTGCACTTGATTTCTTGGGGTGCGTGGGTAGTGTGGGGGTTGACGGGACTGCTGTGGATGCAAGCATTTCGAGTGTTGTTTGCTTCGCCCAAGCCCGCACTGCCACCTCTTGCCGATGAAAGTCGAGAGGATTGGCCTTACGTATCGCTGCTAGTGGCGGCGAAAAATGAGGAGGCGGTGATTGCCCGCTTCGTAGAATCCATCTGCAATGTAGATTATCCGATCGACCGCTACGAAGTTTGGGCGATCGACGATCACAGCAGCGACACCACGCCGCTAGTATTGGAACAGCTAACTAAAAAGTACCCCCAGCTCAAAGTATTTCGCAGAGGAGCAAATGCCAGCGGCGGGAAGTCTGGAGCCCTGAATCAAGTGTTACCCCTGACTCGCGGGGAATTTGTCGGAATATTTGACGCCGACGCGACGGTAACGCCGGATTTGCTGCGCCGGGTGCTACCAGTGTTCCATGGAGAAAAGGTAGGGGCTGTGCAAGTCAGAAAAGCCATCGCCAATGCTTCGGTAAATTTGTGGACTCGGGGCCAAGAAGCAGAAATGGCCCTCGACAGTTTTTTCCAACAGCAGCGGATTGCGATCGGCGGCATTGGAGAATTGCGCGGTAACGGCCAATTCATGCGTCGCACCGCCTTGGAAAGCTGCGGAGGCTGGAACGAGGAGACGATTACCGACGACCTTGATTTGACGGTGAGGCTGCACCTAAACCGGTGGGACATTGAATTTCTCCCTTTCCCCGCCGTGTCAGAAGAAGGAGTCACTAACCCTCGCGCTCTGTGGCACCAGCGCAATCGCTGGGCAGAAGGTGGCTATCAGCGTTATCTTGACTACTGGCGGCTAATTTTGCGGAACCGAATGGGAACTGGGAAAACTTGGGATTTATTTGGATTTTGGGTATCTCAATATTTCTTACCCACAGTAGCGCTACCCGATTTTGTGATGTCAATTGCGCTGCGCCGGATGCCGATCGCCAGTCCCATAACTTTTATGACCCTTACATTGTCGGTAGTGGGAATGTTTGTCGGTTTGCGCCGTACTCGCAAAGAGACCAAATTTGACGTAAGGCGAGTTTTTGTCACCTTGCTGCAAACTCTACGGGGTACTGTGTATATGTTCCACTGGCTGCTGGTAGGGACTGTAACGGCTCGGATTGCGGTGCGGCCCAAGCGGCTCAAATGGGTCAAAACCGTCCATCAAGGCGCGGATAGTAGCATCAAGTAAACAATTAGCAGAAATATCTCGGCACAGTATGGCTCAAAGTCCGAAGATTTCCGGAGACAAAAAAACACCAACGCTCGCCAAATATGTATCCGCCAGAGCCTAAGAGTAAAATTTGGCAATTCCGAGAAAAAAACACTTTGAAACAGCTTAGGTAATAGGTAATCAGCGAGCGGTAATAGCGAATAAGTAATCGGCAATACAAAAGTCTAAAATTAAAAGATAAAAGCAATAATTTTTGACTTTTAACTTGACAAAAAACCAATTACTATCTATTAATTATGAATTGCCAATTAGGACGAATTGCTTGTTGCCAACTACCCGTCACCCGTAATTGATAATGGATTTGTTAGAGTACCAAGCTAAATCTTTATTTCGCCAGATGGCAATTCCGATTTTGCCGTCGCAGCGGATTGACAATCTCGCCGACCTCAAAGGACTGAAAATTCCCTACCCCGTTGTACTCAAATCGCAAGTGCGGGCTGGGGGACGGGGCAGGGCGGGCGGTATCAAGTTTGTGGAAAATACCATCGATGCAGTAGCAGCCGCTCAAACAATTTTTAATTTGCCCATTGAGGATGAATATCCCCAAGTTCTACTGGCAGAAGCAAAGTACAACGCTGACCAAGAATTGTACTTAGCGGTACTCCTAGACCCCGTAGCACGCCGCCCGGTGCTTCTGGGATCGAGACAAGGAGGTATGGATGTCGAAGGGTCGATCGAGCAAATGCAGCAAGTTGCCGTAGATCAACAATTTTCCCCATTCTACGCGAGGCGTCTCACGCTGAAAATGGGGTTGCAGGGAGACTTGATTCAGTCGGTGAGCACCATTGTCGAAAAAATGTACCGGCTGTTTGTCGAAAAAGATTTAGATTTAGTAGAAATCAATCCTCTCGGCATCAGTCCTACGGGAGAGGTAATGGCTTTAGACGGTAAAGTAACCGCCAACGACGATGCCTTGGGGCGGCATCCAGATTTGGTCGCACTCTCGGGGAAGAGGCAAAGCATCGGGTTGGGACGGGAAAGGAGAAGTCCCCATGGCCCTGGCGATCGCCCCCATTCCCACTCGAAGGTTCCGCACTCGCCGGAGTTTGACCCCAAATCTCAATCCTCAATCTCGAATTCCGAATCCCTGCAATTAATCGAACTAGACGGGAATATCGGGATTTTGTGCAACGGAGTGGGTCTGACAATGGCAACTCTGGATGCTGTAACCCACCAAGGAGGAAAACCAGCTAATTTTGTGAATATTGGTTCCCTAGACCGCGACGATGCAGCAAATGCGCTGCGCGATCGCACGGAGTTGGGTCTGGAGTTAGTCGCTCAGGATAAAAGCGTTAAGGTGATACTTGTAAATATTTTGGGCAGCGCCTCCAAGACCGAGGAAATAATCGCCGCAGTAGCCGGCTATTTGGAACGAAAAGCTCGCGCTAACCGCCATATCCAAGTTGTGCTGCGGCTGGTAGAGATCGATGCTGAGACTGTTAAAAAGCGTTTGGGACAGTTGCCGGTGCAGCTAGCTAGCACTTTGGATGAGGCCGCGGCCGCTTCTGTATCCTCCGCCAAGTAGCAGCAGTCGATCGGCAAAAAACGAGATTTCTGTACAGATGAAGGCCTTCTGCTTTTTACAGATCGAGTGTCAAGTGGGAAAAAATGAATTTAACTCCTGAAAGCAAAGTCCTAGTACAGGGCATTACAGAATCTCCCGCGTCAACCCGCGCAGCCCTGATGATGAAAGCATACGGCACGAATGTAGTCGCCGGTGTCAGCCCCGGTCGGGGGGGGCTGGAAGTGGAGGGAATTCCGGTTTTTGATTTGGTAGAACAAGCAGTGGCGGCAGTGGGTCACGTTGACACTGCGGTAATTTTTGTAGACGCTTACTCGGTGCTGGATGCGGCTCTAGAAGCGATCGCGGGAGGAATTCGGCAAATCGCGATCGTCACTGGGGGAGTACCTCCTCTGGATATGGTGCGCTTAGTCAGAAAAGCAGAGGCCACCGAAACTTTGGTAATCGGGCCCAACAGTCCGGGGATTATTGTGCCCGACAAACTGCTGCTGGGAACTCACCCCAAGGAATTTTACACTCCCGGCCCGGTGGGAGTGATCAGCCGCAGCAGCACTTTGACTTACGAAGTTGCCCTAGAACTAACGGAGGCTGGGTTGGGACAGTCGATGGCGGTTTGTATTGGCTGCGACGCGATTGTCGGTTCTTCTTTTATGCAGTGGCTGCAAATTTTGGACGAAGACGACAGTACGGAGGCGATGGTTTTGGTGGGGGAAGTTGGCGGATGGAGTGAACAAGCTGCTGCTTCTTACATCGCTTCGGCGATCGACAAACCCGTGGTGGCTTATCTGGCCGGCCGCTACGCTCCCAAGGGGCCGTCTTTGGGCCACGCCGGCATCCTGATCAGTTCTCGGGCGGCTGCCCAGAAAGCCTTTGGAGTTACGGCCCCAAACAAAATGGCTGCCTTTGAAGAGGCGGACATACCTGTGGCGGCTCGGCCTTCGGAGGTTCCTAAGTTGCTCAAAAAATTGCTAAAGAAAAATTGATTGGTTTGGGATGTGTCACAATAGCCCTAACCCTCTTGGCGGTTGGGATAGGGGTAGGGCGGGGGCGGGTTTTGTCTCAAAATTGTCTGCAAAAGGCCACAACTGCACGTTAAACCCGCCCCTAATACACATTTAGGATTTTTTTACCACAGTCCTCTGACCGGTCTGTCAGGCTGGGGTGCGGTTGCTGGCAAGGGGGCGGGTGCGATGCGGCGGGGCGCGGGAGGCGGAGTTGTTGGCTGCACGCTGCGGCGAGGTTCGATCGGACTTTCGGTGCCAGTTGTTTCAGTGGTGCGAGTTGTCGATCGCATCACATCTTGAAGCAGGCTTTGCAGAGTTCCGGCTATACTCTGAACTTTCCCAACAGCGGTGCGAAGGCTGGCAACATCTACGTAAACCTCGTTGAGAGGATACTTTTTCAGGATTTCCAGCAGCGATACCTTACCGTCGTCGCCCGCTGCCAGGATCAGCGCCGCCCGCAGAGCTTTGCCGCTTTCTGTGCGCCGCTGAGTGCGAATTGCTTGACCGATTTGGTCAGTGATTTTTTCTCCCGGGGTGCTGTAAACTACCCTGGCCAGATTAGCAGGCTTTAAACCGATTTCTAGACCCATGAACCCCCGCAATCTTTGCGCGTCCATTTTGGAGAACCGGATAATTTGTCGCAGGGTTGGCGTCGTCGTGCCGTCTTTAGCAAAGTCTTCTAAGTCGCTGATATTGATGGCTTGTCTG
The DNA here is from genome assembly GCF_036700865.1 of Microcoleus sp. S13C4. NCBI lineage: Bacteria > Bacillati > Cyanobacteriota > Cyanophyceae > Oscillatoriales > Microcoleaceae > Microcoleus > Microcoleus sp. S13C4. The sequence goes on along the minus strand of NZ_JAUBPS010000094.1, from coordinate 11,200 downwards.
ATCGGGCCAAAGGTGAGGACAACTTTTTCGGCCCCTAATGCTGTACTGCTGCTAAATAATATGCTCCCGCTTGCTCCTAAAAATAGGGCTATGCCGATCGATACAAATTTTGTTAATTTCATATTCACCGCTAGATTAAAATTATTTTTTCGAGATTTGTACATTTTTGTACATTATAGATGCAGCAGTTATATTCTACAACGTCGCCAGTGTAATTTGTGCCCGCGTCACACCTACAATCTCGACCGAGACTTTTTCTCGATCTTGACTTTTAAAATAAGTAACCACATCTGCCGAAATCTTTTCGCTTCTATTCCTTCTGTCTTCTACCTTCTACATCTCCAGCCTTATAAATCAGAGTGTCTTTCGCCTTCAACATAAGTGCCTTATAAAAATTCTAGAAACTGCCCTGACGGGAGGAGGTTCTTAATTGCACAAACATAAGGGGTCGATTGCTTCTTCTTTCTCTCTTAGGCAACTAAGTCCCTCTTCCTTCTTCCCTTTTCCTCTTCCCTCTTCCCTCTTCCTTCTTCCCTCTTCCCTCTTCCTTCTTCCCCCTTCCCTCTTCCTTCTTGCTTCTGCTATATGTTGAAAACCAAGCAAAAATCCAAGAAATCTAAACACAAGCACAGCGAAAAAACAACAGCGCTCAGCAAAAAAGAAGTAGCTGCACAAAAACGCAAAATTTCAGAAAAGCGCAATGAATTGGTGCAGGCGATCGCCCTAAGCTGCTTAGTCAGCGTTGCTGTCAGCATCCCCCTGTTGTTCGTCGCCCGCCCTAAGATTGCTATTGCAGGAGGCGCAGCCGCAGCCATCTTGCTGCTTTCCTACAAATACCCCCGTCAAGCTTTGTGGGCTTTTCTAATTTACCTGCCTTTCAGTGGTACAATTACTTACGCAATTGGTGGCGGGAATGCTGCATTTCAAGTAGCCAAAGATGCTTTCTACATACCAGCTCTCATCGCCCTAATTCAAAGCTGCAAAAAGAAACAGTTGCCCCTGTTCATTCCCAAAAAAATGCTTTCTACCTTCAGCATCCTGTTGATGATGGCAATGCTGACTTTAATTTTTGTGAACGGGGAGATGCAGCTCAACCCTATGAAGGGCGACAAACCAATTCTGCAAGGAATTCTCGGCTTAAAAGTATTGATAGGTTACATACCGCTGATTGCTTGTACCTATTATCTGCTCCGCACTAAGAAGGATTTGGTATTTTTTAGTCGAATGCACATCGTTTTGGCGATCGTTTGCTGCCTTCTCGGTTTGATTCAGTACCTATTTCTGCAAAGTGGGAAGTGTGCGGGAACCAGAGGAATGACGGGATCTGAATTATATAAAGCAACCCTGCAAGCTAGATGTTTTGTCGGCGGTTCTTTGGTGTTCAGTCCAGAAGTCAAGTTTGTCCGCTTGCCGGGAACTTTTGTCGCACCTTGGCAGTGGGCGTGGTTTTTAATTTCTCATGCTTTTTTAAGCTTTGCCTCTGCCTTTTGCGATCCTTCATTCTGGTGGCGAGTTATCGGTTTATTTGCCATGGCATTAGTATTTGCCAATGCAGTTATTTCCGGTCAAAGAGCTGCTTTAGTTATGGTTCCCCTTGCTACAGCAATCCTGCTAGTTCTCACTGGTCAATTAGTTAATTTTAAACGATTTATTCCCATCGGTGCCGGACTGGCGATTCTGCTGTTTGTCGGTGCAGCTATTAACCCGGGAATTATCGAGCAGCGGTGGGAGAGTTTTATTCGTCGCTGGAATGCTGCACCGCCCCAGCAGTTTCTCTTTAATCAGTTCGAGCAGAGCAACAATTTTATCATTGACAAACCTTTCGGTAGAGGTGTGGGACGAGCCACTAATTCAACGCGAATATTTGGTACCACGCAGCTAATTGAAACTTTCCAACCTAAGTTGATCTACGAACTAGGTTATCCGGGAATGATTAGTTTTCAGATCATGCTTTTACACTTAGCTTTTTTAACTTTTAGAGCTTACCGATCTGTCAAGGACAAAAGTTTGCGGAGTTACGGAGCTAGTTTTTGGGTGTTTGTTGCATTTATTACGATCAATACTCAATACTATCCGCTGGATGTAGATCCAGTGTCCGTGTATTATTGGGTTTTAGCTGGGGCAATTTTAAAGTTGCCCAAAATTGATAAACAGGTGCAGGATGAAAAACACCAGGAACTTGAGTCAAAGGATTTGGAAGTTCATCAGCAATTAAAGGAGAAAAAAATTATTGCATCTGCCCCAATTTGACGGCTTTGGACGCAGAATCTCTATATTGGAGGTTGGCAGTAGAACTTACCGTTATAAGTAGCACATTAAACAACTTGTGCCTTAAGTCCTTTCTTATTTCACTTGTAAGTTTACTGCGGTTGCCAAACCGGATTGCTAGCATTCAAATCCTTGTCGTTTGTCAATTTAGTCAAGACCAAACCGTCCCGATTAATTACATACAAGTTGCTTTTGTCTCCTGGGATTTCGTTAAATATAAAAGCAATTTGCTGGCTGTCAGTAGACCAAGCTAATTCTGAAATTCCCGACGGTTTTAACCTAGGAGCTAGTTGATTTAGCTGTTTCCCGTCAGCATTGATTGTGTAAAGTTTTTGATTGTTGAACTCTCCGGCCAGGAAGGCAATAAATTTGCCATCCGGCGACCACGAAAGTTGGTCGTAGTTTCTGGGTTTTTGGGTCAGGTTCTTGGCTGTCCCCCGGTTAATGTCGAGTAGGTAGATATCTTGCTGTTCGCCTGCTGAATCGCCGGGTTTATTGTAATAGTAAGCAATGCGGCTGCTGTCGGGCGACCAAAAGAGTTTGACGTTGTAAACCTCATTTTGCGGGTTGTTGGTCAAATTCTTGAGGTTGGTTCCATCGGCATTAATTGTGTAAATTTGCTGTTTGGGATAAGCGCCAAACAAGAAAGCAATTTTTGTGCGATCGGGCGACCAAACAAGTTCACTTCCGCCGGATATATATTCGCCAGGGCTTTTAGTGAGTTTGGTTATTCCCGAACCGTCGGCATTCATTTTGTAGATATTTTTATCCTTGACAAATGCTACCTGCTGGCCATCGGGCGCCAGATAGCATTCCGATGAAATTTCTGTTTTAGCCGGTCGTCCTCCTACTTCCCACTTCCGAACTAATTTAGTTCCTTTAATACCCGAAGTGTCGCTCGTATAAAGTGATTGACTGCCGGGAGAATCTGAGGTAAAACCGTCGCAAGAACGGGCAAAAACAAGTTTTTGGCTGTTGGAAAACCACACTATTTCAAAACTACTTGCTTTGCAAGAATCCCCAGCAAACTGTTTAGTTAGCCCGGAACCGTCAGCCTTGACTGTATAAATGTCAGTGTCTCCGCTAACGAAAGCCAGCCGATCGCCATTGGGCGACCAAACTAGCGTGTAACTAACATCTATATTGGGTGCAAATTGGCGGCGGTTCCAAGCGTTAGTATTGACCACAAATAAATTGTTTCTCATCTCGCTGCCGCGCCTTTGGAGGGCGGTAAACGCTAGTATCCTTTGTTTTTGGGCTGCGGTTGTCGGAGGGCCCTGAAGGATCAAAAACACGGTGATTGCGAGTGTTAAGGAGATAAGGGCGATCGGCTTAATTCGCAATAATTTATGCAAACGCATTTTGTCAACATCATCTCCTTACTTTTAAATCTTCACAGTCTTCAGTCCTCATATCCCCGACTTCTGAAAGTGCTGGGGGAATATGGCAAATTCTAACTCCAAACTATTACCAATGCCGAATGGCAGCAATGCCCCATTCCCAATGGCCCATTCCCAATGCCATTCAAAGTGTTTGTCTGTCGATATGTCGTGACAGCCTCAAACTCTGTTTAATTCTGCCAATAATTAGCTCGAACATTTTTTTGCGGGACGGATTCTTGCTGCTGGGTGGCATCCCTAACTCGCAACACATCAAGTTCAAGTCAGTTGCACTCATAGCCAACAATTTTTGCCTCACCTCTTCTTCATTACCATTCTTAGCTTGTAAACGCAGTTCTTCATAAACTTCTAGAACATTTCCCGCCGATAAATTAGCAAGTTTATTAACATCAGCACCCCTGCGAATATCCGAAGTTTTTGAGCCAGCAGAAATCACTCCCCGCTTGACTTGAGTCTCAAGCCGGGTTAATTTTCGAGCAACGTCCCGCAAGATTTCCTTAAGTTCGCCAATTTCCTCAACTAACCCCCCGCTTTCTTGTTCGGAAGCAGCCAAAATTTCTTTTTTACTCATTTCAGATACTCCTCACACTCGCGCCATAGTTTTTCAAATTCTCTAACTAATTCTCGCGGCAGTTCTCCCTCATTAATCGCCCGTTTTAGCCCGACGCTTTCCCGAATCGTCGATTCTAAAAATCTAACCTCTATGTTATTATCTTTGGAGATATCATCGCAAAGTCTCTTTACTTCTCTCATGTAAAACTGAACTTCATTTGTCAGCAATCCTCCATAGGTTTTAGCTTTATTCATAAAGACTGCTATCTTGGGAAACGGATAAGGTTCAATCCGTTTCTGAAGCGAGTTTAAAACTAAACTCAATCCCCTAGAACCAAAATAATCGGGATTGACGGGAATTAATATTAAGTCGCAGCAAGAGAGTACGCTGTAGGTGAGGAGACTGAAGGAAGGTGAACAGTCAAAAAGCATCAAGTCATATTTGGGAAGATTGGCAGAGTTGGCGATTTTGCCGATGAATCTGCGGATGAAGTCTTTAACACTTTTTCCCTCAAATCCATCGATATCCAACCAATACAATTCTTCAACTGAAGGGACAAAATGCAACTGTTCGTCAATCTGATAAATAGTGTCGAAACCCACTGGGAATTTAAAGTTTTGTCCGGCTTTTTTAAAGACTTCTAGAGCGTCGTAAATTGTAAGTCTATGCTTAAGAGATTTTTCATACCACTTACCAAATTTGTCATCTAAATGACCTGTATTTTCATTAAGTCCGATCGCCTCTGTGAGCGACATTTGCGGATCTAAGTCTAACATCAAGACTTCTAAGTCGGTTCCTTGGGATATAATATTTCCCAGACTCCAAGTGACGGTAGTCTTTCCGACACCGCCTTTGAAGTTGATTACGGCTATTGATTTAGGACTCATGGCTGATTTTGCTTGGATTTGGCTCAATTTTTTATTAAAACATATTGTGGCAGTTAGTCGATCGCGCGATCCGGCATCAGCCCGCTCTGCCAATTGACACAAAAGGCAGACTATGATATAGAAATCAATAATAAAATAAATAGCCCATTATGTAAAATCAATTGACTCATTTGGCAATTATTCTGATATCAACCATATAGATTATAGCCAAGTAGTTAGATTGGAATTTTGCAACCGCAGATATTAGCGGATGAACACAGATGGACGCTGATTGTATTTTATGTGCGTTTATCTGCGTTTATCTGCGGTTAAAAAACCTTCTTATTGTTTTTGGTTGCTATGGATATAAAGATGCTGAAAGAATTGGACTCCCAGCAACATATTACTTAAAAAAGCCATGTACTTTGGATAATATATAATTTTTTTAAGTTCGGGCAGGTTTTTTGCGATAAAAAATAAGGTGCGCAATACGCACCCTACAATATGTTTTGCCTATAAAATGTAAGGTGCTATTCGGCGCACCCTACAAGTTGTTTTAGCGTTTGACCAACTTCTTAGAAACCTTCCGCAAGCGAATGGATTGTGGTGTTACTTCCACCAATTCATCCTGACCGATGTACTCCAAAGCGCGCTCCAAACTCATATCGACTGGCGCTTGCAATTGTGCCAATTCTTCACCGCCAGATGCCCGGTGGTTTGTCAACTGCTTCGACTTGCAAATATTCAGCTCCATGTCTTCATCTCGGTTGTTTTCTCCGATAATCATCCCTCTGTAAACCTTGGTTCCGGGGGTAATGAAAAATACGCCGCGGTCTTCAGCATTTTTCAGTGAATAAGTAGTTGCAACTCCTTCTTCAAAGGAAATCAATACTCCGTTGCGACGGGCGACAATTTCTCCACCGAGGGGGCGATAGTCGAGGAAGCTGTGGTTCATAATTCCAGCGCCGCGAGTCAACCGCATGAACTCGCCTCGGAATCCAATCAAACCGCGAGCGGGGACTGAAAATTCGATTTGGGTGCGACCGGTGCTGCTGACGTGCATATCTTGCATTTCTGCTTTCCGCTGACCGAGGCGTTCGATGCAGCCGCCGACTGCTTCTTCGGGTACGTCTAATACCAAACATTCAAAAGGTTCGCAGGGACGACCGCCGATTTCGCGGTAGATTACTTGCGGCTGGGATACTTGAAATTCGTATCCTTCGCGACGCATATTTTCGATCAGGATTCCTAGGTGGAGTTCGCCACGGCCGGATACGAGGAATTTGTCGGGAGATTCGGTTTCTTCGACGCGCAAGGCGACGTTAGTTTGGAGTTCTCGCATTAGCCGATCGCGAATTTGCCGAGATGTCACCAAACTTCCTTCTTGACCGCAGAACGGCGAATCGTTCACCGAGAAAGTCATCTGCAAAGTCGGTTCATCTACCTTGATTAAAGGCAGCGCTTGCGGGTCGTTCGGACAGGTAATTGTCTCGCCAATATACGCATCAGCAAAACCGGCAACGGCGACAAGATTACCAGCAGAAGATTCTGGGATATCAATCCGCTTCAGGCCTTCAAAGCCCATCAATTTGGTAATTTTTGATTTGACAATCGCGCCACTTTCGGTGATTAAGACTGCTTGTTGACCGATTCTAATCGTGCCGTTGTGGATGCGGCCGATGACGATGCGACCGACGTATTCTGAGTAATCTAAGGTGGTTACTTGCAGTTGTAGTGGCTTGTTGGGGTCGCCTACGGGGGGTGGTACGTGGTCGAGGATTTCTTCAAAGAGGGGCTTCATATCGACCCCTTCGTCTTCGAGGTGTTTTTTGGCGTAACCGCTTAAGCCGGAACCGAAGAGATAGGGAAATTCGCACTGATCGTCGTCAGCGCCTAGTTCGAGGAACAGATCCAAAACTTTATCGACGGCTTTGTGGGGGTCGGCTCGCTCGCGATCGATCTTATTGACAAAGACGATCGGGCGCAGTCCTTTTTCGAGGGCTTTTTTGAGCACGAACCGGGTTTGCGGCATCGGGCCTTCGTTGGCGTCTACGATCAGCAGACAGCCGTCAACCATGCCCAGAACTCGTTCGACTTCTCCGCCGAAGTCCGCGTGTCCGGGGGTATCGACGATGTTGATCAGGGTTTCTCCGTACCTGACGGAAGTGTTTTTGGAAAGGATGGTAATGCCACGTTCGCGCTCGATGTCGTTGGAGTCCATGACGCAATCTGGGATTTCTTCCCCTTCGCGGAAGATCCCGGACTGTCTGAGGAGAGCGTCCACAAGGGTGGTTTTGCCGTGATCGACGTGAGCAATGATGGCGACGTTGCGAATGGGAAGACTCATAATGCGTCTGGAACGTTAAACGGATCTAACTAAAGATTTCTTAATAATTGTAGCGCATGGAGTCAAGGGGCGATCGGGCGCGGCTTTAAGATGGGAGTGCGATCGTGGCTAGAATCAAGATTATGGCAGCGCAACCGAGAGAAATTGAGCGTTACACCACGCCTGACGGCAGAGTTTCTGTTGATCGGTAATTTTGAGTTGGCCCTGGTGAAGAAGGTTGGATACGGGGCGATCGCCGGTATTAAGATAGGGTGCAAGTACCATCGACTTTATGGAAGTACAGCCGAGGGAAATTAGACGTTATATTACCCCAGACAGTAGAAATCCTTTCGCAGAGTGGGTTAGTTCCCTTCGAGATTTGAATGCGGTAGTTAAAATTGAGCAAAGCCTTGACCGAGTTCGCTTAGGGAATTTAGGAAACAGCAAGTCTGTTGGGGAAGGAGTCTGCGAATTAAAAATTGATTTTGGGCCGGGGTATCGCGTGTACTTCGGACAATTGGGGTCAACAATAGTTCTTCTTCTCTGGGGTGGGGATAAAAGAACTCAAGAACAAGATATCCGCAAAGCGTATGAGTATTGGAAAGAATATGGAGAACGCGAAAATGCCAACGAGCGATAGTTACCAGGGCTATCTGATAGAAGCGCTCAAGGATAAAATACACGCTGCGGCTTATCTAACAGCGCATTTGGAAGACGAAGAGCCTGAACCTGGTTTGCTGGAACTCGCACTTAGCAATGTATTTGAGGCTCTTGGCGAACCAAATATGTCTACAGAGGATGCTAAATTGCATTTGGAAAAATTAGATGTTTTGTTGTCGGGAGAAGGAAGTGCGACAATTTATGCTTTGGCAAGTTGGCTGAAGGCTCTGGGATTGAAATTAACGGTTGCGGTTGATGAAGGAGATCAACCGGAAGAGGAAGATTCTGTTAGTGCTACTGAGTTGGCGGAAGTTGGTAATGTTTGATTTTGGGCGATCGAGCTTTAAGCTACTAATTAGACCTTAACGGCGCTCGAAGCCCGAGCCCTAAAGCAAGTAGACGATCGCTCTGGAGTATCCTACAATACTGTAAAAAGTTATGCCCGATCGCCCGGTATGGCAATGGCTGACATCGGTGCTCTGCTACAATTGGCCCGGACGTTTGATGTGTCGATCGAAGAATTGTTGGATTTTGTGGAACAGTAACAAATTACACTTAAAATAAACCAGCGCCACCAGCGCCAACCAGTTCGACCTCGCAGGGACGATCGACTGTGGGCCCAAGCAACAGATGCGAGAGTTGGCGGATGGGACGGGGCGAGGTCAGAAAGAGATGATATATTCTCAGCGCGAATTGTAGCTGTTCGATCGCCCATATCGGTCTACAATTTTTAACGTTGAGCCTTATTGAAGTGCAGGAGTGGAGCTGGCTTGGATAACGCTAGTCTGTCAAGAAAACCCCCGCAAGCCTCAGAGCTTGCCGCCGACGAAATTCCCGAAGCAGTGCGAGACCACCCATACCCAGAAGCAGGGCAAAGTCAGTCCAAGAAAAAAGGGCTGATTTGGAAACTGCTAGGGTTGGCTGCCTTAGCCTTTGGGGTCAGCATCTGGCTGCACCTCAACTTTAACTTGTTCCCAGCCACCAGTCAGGCAGAGCAAACTCAACAAAACCCAGCACCAGTGAGTTCCGCGTCTGGGTCGGTTGCGAGTCCAGCTACCAACCCAAAAGCCGGCACCGCCCCTGCAACCCCAGACAACCTGCTGGGACACTTGCCTTACCCCGAAGCACCAGCCAAAGACTTGGTAGGCGTCACCCCCGACGGTAGCGTCAAACTTCGCACCTCAGCAGCAGCAAAGTATCAGGAAATGGCCAACGCCGCAGCGGCATCAGGCATTTACTTTGCTCCCATATCCGGCTTTCGCTCCGTGGAAGACCAACAGCACGTATTTTTTGACGTGAAAGCCGAACGCAGGCAAAACGCCAGCAAGCGAGCCGAAGTCAGCGCCCCTCCAGGTTACAGCGAACACCACACCGGTTATGCGATCGACATCGGCGACGGCAGCGCCCCGGATACCAACCTCAGTCCCAGCTTTGAAAATACCCAAGCATTCAAGTGGCTAGAAGCCAACGCCGTCGCCTTCAGCTTTGAAATGTCCTTCTCCAAAAACAATCCCCAAGGCGTCAGTTACGAGCCTTGGCATTGGCGGTTTGTCGGCGACAAGCAAAGCCTCGAAACTTTCTACAAAGCTCATTCCATGAAAAAGTAGAGGCAAGAAGGAAGAAGGAAGAGGGAAGAAGGAAGATTTTCCACATCTCCGGCTTTGCCACTCTCCCACCCTCCCACGGCCCCACTCTACCCATTCTCCCATTTCCCCACTCCTCCACTCCCCCACTCCTTTGAGCAAAACTCGTGATTGCAATCTATCCAGGCAGCTTTGACCCCATAACCTTCGGTCACGCAGACATTATCGAGCGGGGATCTAAACTATTTGATCTGGTAATTGTTACCGTAGTCAGAAACCCCAGCAAAACCCCTCTCTTCACCGTAGAGGAACGGATCGAGCAGATCCTGCGGTCTACCCAACACTTGCCAAATGTAGAAGTAGACAGTTTTGAGGGTTTGACAGTAAACTATGCTAAGATTCGACAAGCCAAAGTGCTGCTGCGGGGGCTCCGGGTATTAACAGATTTTGAAATGGAACTCCAGATGGCCCACACCAATAAAACCCTTCTGGGTGAAATTGAAACAGTTTTTTTGGCAACTTCTAACGAGTACAGCTTTTTAAGTAGTAGTGTAGTTAAAGAAATAGCCAAGTTTGGTGGCTCCGTAGATCATCTTGTTCCGAAACACGTCGCCCTAGATATTTACAAATGTTACGCCAGCAGGAACCAACTCGCATCGAACCCGATAGTACCGGCCTCCGCACTGAGAACGAATCACCTCAGAACACAGCCGCCTTCGGAGACCCCACCCGAACCGCAGGAGTAGACATCCAGCGGGAATTGAACAGGCTTGAGGAAATTGTTCTCGACAGCCCGCGAATTCCTATGACCAGACGCACTCTGGTGGATGAAGAACAGTTGCTCGATCAGTTAGACTTGGTGAGGCTAAATTTGCCGATCGCCTTTCAGGAAGCCGAGACGATCATCCGGCACAAGGACGACTTGCTTCAAGAGGCGGAACTTTACGCTCAGGAAGTGATAGAAGTCGCAGAACAACGAGCAGCAGAAATTTTAAACGATATGGGCCTGCTCCAGCAGGCGAAGATAGAGGCAGATCAGTTGCGCCAGCAAGTTTTGCTCGACTGTGAGGCAATTCAGCAGGCCACGCTGGCGGAAGTCGAACAAATTCGCTACCAGGCTCAAGAGGAATTGGAAGAGATGAGAGTCAGGGCGATGGCTGAATGCGAGGAAATTCAAAACGGAGCCGACGATTATGCTGACCAAGTGCTCGATAATATCGAGCACAAGCTGAGCGATATGCTGCGCGTGATCCGCAACGGGCGCGATCAGTTGGATAGTGTTTCTGCGTCGCACATCCATCACAACAACGGTTAGCCAACAGTTAACTCATGGCTGGAACCTTTCTAAAAGTCTACCTAATTTAGGTAGATTTTTTTCGGAATAGTCTTTATAGTCTTTCTTCCTCAATTCCAGCACTCGGTGACTTATTGTTGCTGAGATAAGTTTTGTGAAGAGAAAAGCAAATATAATACCAATTTTCAAAAATCATGCAACAGTAGCTAGGGCTGACAAAATGTAATCCCATCCAGTTATAGATGCTATT
>NZ_JAUBPS010000008.1:0-127112 GCF_036700865.1 Microcoleus sp. S13C4 | reverse complement strand
ACTGTTCATTTAAGGAGTGAATAGGTTTTTATTTTTCACCCTCATTCTCTCCTTAACGGTGGCTCTAGTTTTTCTTGGACCACCGTTCTCATCTTTAGTTAGTCTAAACTACAGTAAATTATCCCCTCAGCATTAGGTTAAAGCTGCACGTATAGCTCTAGAATCGTATCATATTAAATCCCGTAGATCGTCCTGGTAATATCCAGTAAATCGTCAACAATCACGGACGGTGCCACGGTAATTGAAAGAATTAATGCGTTAATCTGTGTTTATCTGCCCTCATCTGCGGTTAAAAAAAGAGAACTTATTAACCGCAGATGACAATGAATTAACGCTGATTCACGCAGAGGTCGAGAATAGAAATACGAATAATTCCGCTTTTAACAGATTTAATATCAAAGTTATAAATTTTCATATTTCTGAGCTTAGTAACTTTACACGTACAAATCTAACCAATCGTTGAAGCCGATCGCGCAAAGGTTGTTTGTGAGAGCAAATGGTTGTCTGTCACATTTTAGCTTAACCAATCAAACCGTTAGCGAAGCCCTCGTAGGCGATCGCACTTTTTACCAACTCCTGAGCATTCAACCCACTTGCCGAACCCCATTAAGAAACTCCGTCCTTGCCTCAATCCTTGAAGGCATTAAAACGCAACGCACCAGCAATTCTAAATCCAATTCCGGCAGCAACTCACTTCTTGAAACTTGCTCATAATTATCCTCCCGCAACCCATACACAGCCAACTGATTATTTTCCCAAAACCAGACTTCAGGAATGCGAAGTCGCAGATATTTAGCTAGTTTATTTGTGCTACCGCTAGTCATCGTTACTTCCAAGGCTAAATCGGGATGCTCTTTTCTTGAACCTATGTAATAAGACTCGTCAGGTTCAAATGATACATCTCTTGCGCGGTCTCTGCGAGTTGCACTCCCTACAGGAATATATTCAATTCCCATTTCACAAAAGTAGAGTTGTAGCAAAAAATTAAGAAGACAACTGATTGTCTCATGTGCTTCACCCAGTGTCATAAACTCGATCCACCCATCAAGATAAGTTATCCGCAAACCCGGAGAGTCGGCCATCAAAGATTCCATCGCCTCCAATTGCTCCCAAGTATAATAACCGGGGAGAATCAATCGCTGTTCTGCAAGCGTACCTATTTCTTCTAAAAGTTGGGCAGTCACAGGTATCACCATCCTATTTTAAATATTACTAGCCCCTACCCAGCACCAACCAGGCAGGGGCATTCACTCACATTCTAACTTAATGAACTAGCTCGATCGCCCTTTTAGTCAACGCCTCAGCAGTCAACCCATTAAACGCCATCAATTGACCAGCACTAGCAGTAGTTTCCCCGCGCTTCCAAGCGAAAGTATCCCGCTTGCAATTGCTGCGTAGCATCACAGGTTCCAACATCCCAGAAGCACCACCTGTCACGCCAATCAAGGCATCTCCGCCAAACATTTCGGCAAATTTCTCATCGCTCAAAAAGCCGCCGTCAGCTTCCGAACAAGTATCCCAAGCAACGTCTGTTGGGCGGTACAAACGCCGGGGATTCACAACAGAAACAATCCGCACTCCAATCCCTTCTGTTTCCAAAAATGCCGCCGCTTCAAACACTGGCATTAACGTCATGTCGCCGACAACAGCAAACACAACTTTCTTGCTCCCCCCTTGATTGTGGGGAGCTTGCGGGGAATCGACTTCGTGCAGCACAATCGCACCGTCTTGCAAACCTTGGCGAGTCTGTTCAAAAGTAGTGCGAATTGGCAGCGGCGACTTACTTGCAGTAATCACAACTCCCTTATTTTTAGCAGTCAAAGCCCACTCGTAACAAGCTTGAATGCTGTTAGCATCCGGTGGAAACAAAGGAAACACATTTCCGTTCCGCATCATCGCGGCAAAATAAGCCTCAATTTCCGGCCGCTGGTGCGTCCAACCGTTGCGGCCTTGCTCCAATGCACCCGCTGTAAATAAGGTGACAGTTGCCGGAGTTGGACGGCGCAATTCTGCCATTGCTTGGGTTACAGTTTGCCAAATTGGTAAACCGTTGATGGCAAAAGATTCGTAGGAACACCACAAACTCCGCGCTCCGAATAGCGATAAACCTACGGCTAAACCTGCGCAAGCATCTTCGCTCAAAGGTTCGTAAACTTGACCGTTTGGCGATTGATTGTATAGGTCATCTGTCGTCGGGTGAATAATCTTGAGAGCTTGGTTGATATTGGCAATTGCCGATGCTTCATTGCCGTCAGCATTAGTGACCAGAAAAGTATGATCGCGCTCGCCGACTTTCCCTACCAAAACCCCCATTGCTGTTGTCGAAATCTTCGGTTCTCCGCCCACCCCAAATTCTTCTAAAGGCAATTCGCCTAAATCGGCCAGCGGCAATGTAAACTCAGTAACAACTGTTTTCGCCGCCGGCCCGCCGCCCGCGCGCTCGCAATTTGTCCGCACCAACTGCCAAGCATCAGCAGTCAAAGCGCGCTCTTTTAAAGCACTGATAATGTGCGGAGCATCAAGCGTATCTTTCGGATAAAGGTTGTGAGATTTTGCGCCGCGCGCGTGCACGCCGGCACCTTTCAACTGTTTGATAATAAACACAGTTAATTTTCCGCCGAGAGCAGATTTTGCCGCTTTGTCAACTCCTTGTAAAACAGCTTTGGTAAATGCCATGCGCTGTTCGAGCGAAAAAGCAGTGCTGTCAACATAATCTTCGGGTTGATTTTTATCGTCAAATTCCTTAGCATCAACTAAGATAACTTCTTCAAAACCGTTGCCTTGCCAATAAGCAATCATTTCAGCATTAGTTTTAGTCGAAACCATGCTGTGATGTTCCTGAGAATATCCGTTCCAAACCAACACAGGCAAAAAGTTAGTAACGCTGGGATAAGCAGTGTGGAAATGCCCCATGCTGCTCATCGGATAGGGTTCGCCCATGCCGCCGTCGCCGATTGTGAAAGCAAACAGTTTTTCGCGGTGCAAAAGCGCTCCAGCCATTGCGAAATGCTGCCCTTGTCCGAGGGGGCCCGCCGGTGCTAAAAGGCCGGGAATGAAACCGGAAAGATGTCCTAATAAACCGTCTTTTTCTCGGAATTTATCGCGCACTTGCTGCACGTTAACAATTCCCATATCCTCCAAAGATCGATCGAGAAACATGGCACTGTAAAAGCCGGGGGCGTGATGACCGACTTCGGTGACAATGTTCTTGTGTCCGAGCATTACGAGTGCTGCATAAGCCTCAGCTTGGCTAGCAAAACCCCCCGGATGTCCCGATGCCTTGCTGGCGGTAACTTGCAGCGTCAGGTAGCGCAGGGCGTCTGCTCCCAGCATCGTTTGAAAGACGGCGACGGGATCGGCAGGATCGGCGATCGACTTGCTCCCCTCGGCGATCGCAGGTGCTTTCCCATAAGTCTCAAAACCAGGGACTGTTTCAGCAAAATATTGAATGCCTTCGCAAAAAGCGGGCGTTGCTGACGTTGCCTGCGGGGTAGTTGCTGTCATGCTTGATACCTAAAAAATTTGAATTGGATTAATGTAAGAGTAATTTTATAGCTTCCGTGTTCCAAAAAATCATGAGTTCTATTATGTCAGTGATAAATAAGTAAAATATCTCAATTTTTAAGCTAATAAGTAGTTATTTGAGAACCCCGACTTTTTTAATAAGTCGGGGTTCTGTGTTTACCCATTACTAATCCATCTCAAATCCCAAATCTAAAATTGTTCCAGCCGTTCCCGGACATCGATATAAAGCACAGTACCGCTTTCAGAAAGAGAAGGCACAGCCTTTTGATTCCCCAGCCAAACAAAAAAACTGCTAAGTGCAGGAGTGGGATCTTGATCGCGGCGCAGCGTGTAGATCAAACCTTCGCAAGGCCCATTAACGCGGCTAGTCGTGCAAATCGCTTTCTGGTTATTTACAATACCCACAGTCACATAATTTAGCTGTTTATTGCGGTTATAATTCTCAAGGCGTTGAGTCACTTGTTGGCAGCGAGTTAGAGGATCGTAGCCCGAACTAGAAAAGAAATTAGAATTCCAGCGAATCCAAGGCTCCCTGAACCCTTGCGGATTTTGATACACAGTCACCGGCTCGCCCGTCGAGGTATCGCACACAAATCCTCCATAACCCAGATTCGGTTGGTTTTGACCAGAGTCGCTGCTGATAGAAAGAGTGCTGAGAATATCAAATCCGTTATGGTTATTTTGTGATAGCAATTCCCTAAAAGCATCGATCGGGATTGCCGCGTTCAACCCCGTTTTTATCTCCTCAATCTGACCGTTCCATTGACTCCTAATTGTGCCAACAGTATCCCCCTGGCCGTGAATTCCTACCACCCTGCCATCAGCATCAAATACAGGCCCGCCGCTCATCCCGCGCCTGGTTACAGCTTGGTAGCGAAGACGATACCCAGATGAGGCGTTGCCCAAGCGAGAAGAGATGATACCAGCAGTAAACTCAAGTTTTCGTTCAAATCCCGAAATTGGCAGCGGATAGCCAGAAACGTAAATAGCAGAACCGACAACAGCACGTTCTGACTCGCCCATTGGTGCTACTGGATACTGTTCTCGGCTTTGAAACTGTATCAAAGCCAAGTCTATATCCCTGTCCTTTTTGGGTAGGCGCTGTATTCTAATCGCAGCATAGTCCTTCTCCAAATGAGTGCGAATGCTGTATTTTTGAGCGAGGCTTGCCACCACATGATTAGCTGTCAGAACTGTGTAAATATTACCCTGTTTGGCAATAATTACTCCCGATCCACTAGAAAAAAAACCCAGCGTATTGTTGACTTCCACAGTTGTCAATGTCGCTAGCTGGGCAATTTCTTCGGCTGTTTTGGCACAGGCAGCATATGGTTGGCTGACAACGGCCGTCACTGTTAATGCACCTGTCAAGATGATTGTCAGCGCGTCAAACCGCAAACTCCACACATTCATCGATAACTCCCTAGATGAAACGAGGCGAACTGCAAATATATACTGATCGGAATCCCCCAACTGGATTTAACCATTTTCTCCGATAATTCCGCTGTTGGTTCACTTCGATCTTCAAAAGCATAAACGCCCAAATTTGGATCTCGATACTTGCCCCTACAGTTAATCCCAACCAAGAAACCTTTGGCATTAAAAATCGGGTCGCCTCTCATACCGATTTTAACCTCATTTGTATAGCCCAAGCTATAACCTTGAGGCAAAGATTTGGGTAGCAGCAGCGAAAAGAAGCCCGCGTCACCGCCAAAGCCCCAACCTCAGCACCCGCAGGAAAGCCGACTGCCAACACTGGCTGAGACACCGCTCCGGGTTCAATGGTGAATGGTGCTATTTTATACTCGATCGCGCTACGAAACTGAACGATCGCCAGATCGATATTGCCCAGCAGCCTCAGAACTCCTAGCAGTGGGTGGAGGAGGCCGTCGTCGGTGACAAGTCCGATCGTCACAACGTGCTAGTTAGTAAGCACCCTATAGGTTTGGCCCTGCTGCAGGACGATCGTCCCCGAACCCAAAGATTTCCCCGTCTGGAGGCGTACCGCTGTTTGACGCGCCAAGTTTTCCACATCCACCCTTGGAATTGGTGACGGAATGGAAAATTTTTCCCTCTTTAAGGCTGTCCGGACGGCGGGGAAAAAGAGGGCTGTTGCGCCTCATCATCCATGTTTTCCCCTAGCTTTTCGCTGACATCAATGTAAGGAATTTTACTGGTTTCATCAAAAGACGGCATCCCGACATATCCTTGCCGCCAAGCCAACAAATTATACAAAGAGCCGATCGGGTCTTGGCCGGGTCTGAGGGTATAAATCAAATTTTGACACAGCCCATTGACTTGATTCGCCGTGCAGATGACGTTCTGGCCGTTCATCTGGCCCGCAGTAATATACTTGAGCACCCGTTGGCGACGATAGGTTTCGAGGCGTTGACTCACTAATTGACACCGAGTTGCCGGATCATAGCCAGAACCGGAGAAATAATCGGAAGTCCACTCAATCCAAGGCTCTACGGCACCTTTAGGGTTTTTGTACACCGTCACCGGCGCACCGGTCGAGGTGTTACACCAAAATCCACTTTCCCCCGTTACTCGCCGACCGTAACTCGGTCCAGAAGCAACCGACAGGCCGCTGAGGGCGATCGCTGTTGCCGCCAAAACTTTTGTCAATAATTGCTGTTTCATGATGTGTTCACTCTTTTTTATGGGATTCGGGACAAAAATCACTAAATGCTGCCATAACACCCTTGACGCGCCAGTTCGTTACAGATCCGCTGACTTGGGAATTATGTTTTTCGCGACTTGACCAGAAACCAGGTTTTTTTACGAAAACACTTCGTTGCAGCCCTTATGCCTGGTTAAAAAACCCGGTTTTTTTGCTCTTGATGCGTAAGTTTTGATATTGTTCGCGACTTGCACGTTCCCTCTAACCGCGATTTCGGCGCTGTTAAAAAAGCGCTCCGAAGCCGAGCTTAAAATGCGCGCGCAAGTCGGAATTCTGTCCTCATTACTACTAATCAAACTCAGGCTTTTACCAACGGGAAAGAGGCTTTTCACCTCAGACCTTGGAAGGGATCGAGTTGCAACGGTACATCACACCACTGACAAGGTATTTGATATCACTTACGAGCTGGGTCGCAAGCTTGATCTGCTGAGACAGGTAGACTGCTGGGTCTGGGTACTGAGGGGTAAAACCCCTCTTACCTGATCTAACACTAAAATCCACGTATTAACAAGAACTCTTAACTTGTTTTCATCTCCGTACTGGGGGAAATACTTCTAAGTGAGTGTAATCAGGGTCTAAGTGCTTTCTACCACCAAAATTCACCCTCCATACACTGACGTTTAGTAAAGTATTAAAAACTATGAACCGTATCTGCAAACAGTTAGGATATTTAGGCGTTTGGTTAATTTTGATGGGCGGTAGCAGTTGTTCTAGCTCAGATGCCGCTACCTCAACCGAAAACCAGAGTCAACTCTCCCGAAGCGCCCATCAGTTTCAACAGCTACAGCTAACGGGAAATCAAATTGAGGCTCGATCGAGTCAATTAACGCAGCCTTCTAACTTTGTTGCCTCAGTTTTAGGCAGTGCTGCCCTCTCAGAAAATACTGCCACCGTTACGGTTTATAAAGTAGATAATTTGTGTCAAACTCTAAAGCCGGAAACAGTTACAGGACCAAAGAACCAGTTAATGTCATCGGCGGTTAATGAAGTGTTAAAGCAGCAGATTTTCGATAGTCTTGGTTTGGCTGGTTATCGCCTCAAGATCGATCGCGACCTCGGAATAGCTACCGTGGATCTGCGAGCCTCCGGAAATTCGCGGCAGAAATTGCAAAATCTGTCCAGTTGTCAGATGTTAGGTTTGTTCGGGGGCGTGCGCCAAACTTTAACCAGTTATGCTCCTTGGCAAATCAAAACTGTTCGTTTTACCGAGCTTGGAGAGGATATTTTGAGCACCGTTCGAGAATAAGCTATTAAAATTATTGGAGAAGGGACTTACGTAATTCTCCCCTTAAAAACAAGGGTTGGGAGGGATTGAACCAACCTTCAAACCCTTTGAGATTTGTTGATACTGCTAAGTCCTGTGACCCAAACCCCGGTAATTCCTATGACACTACCTAACGGCCCCAAAGCTCCACCCCTTGTGCAGCTAATTCAATGGATCGGCGATCCCCTGACATTCATGGATAAATGTGCCAAACAATACGGCGACATTTTCACAGCTCAAGTGAACAACGGGAAACCATTGGTGATGATCCACCACCCCCAAGGTGTCCAGGAGATGCTCAATAGCAGCGCGTTTCACGCTCCAGGCAGCCTGAATAGTATTCTCAAACCGCTCGTGGGAGAACAATCCATGTTTCTCCTCTCAGGAGAAAGGCACAAACGCGAGCGCCAATTATTGATGCCACCCTTTCACGGGGAACGGATGCGGAATTACGGCCAACTAATTTGCGATATTGCTCAAGATGTTGCCAGCAAATGGTCGGTCGATCGACCTTTTGTGGCCCGCAACGCCATGCAGGAAGTCACCATGCGGGTAATCTTGCAAGCTGTCTTCGGGCTCGATGACGGGCCGCGATTGGAAGAGCTCAGGCCCCTACTTGCCTCAGTCCTCGATATGACCAACTCTCCCCTGCGATCGAGTATGCTGTTTTTCGGCTGGATGCAGCAAGATTGGGGCTCTTGGAGTCCTTGGGGACGCATGAAACAGTGGCAGCGGAAAGTTGACGCACTGATCGACGCGGAAATTGAAGAACGCAGACAGCAACCAGACGCCAACCGCACCGACATTCTCAGCTTAATGATGGCCGCGCGCGACGAAAACGGGCAACCAATGACCAATGAAGAATTGCGCGACGAGTTGATGACGCTGCTGGTGGCAGGTCACGAAACCACAGCAACGGCCTTAGCTTGGGCATTTTACTGGATTCACAGTTTGCCCTCGGTGCGCCAGAAGTTGCTGCAAGAATTGGACAGTTTGGGGGAAAATCCCGACCCGATGGAGATTTTCCGCTTACCTTACCTGAGTGCAGTTTGTCAGGAGACCCTGCGAATTTACCCCGTGGCAATGCTGACGTTTTCGCGAGAAGTTCTCAGGCCCGTGGAACTGATGGGATATCAACTCGAACCGGGCACGGTTGTCATCGGCTCGATTTATTTGACCCACAGACGGGAGGATTTGTATCCAGAACCGCTGCAATTTAAACCGGAACGGTTTTTGGAGAGGCAATTCTCGCCTTATGAGTATTTGCCCTTTGGAGGCGGCAGCCGCCGCTGTATCGGCTTGGCGCTGGCGCAGTTGGAGATGAAACTCGTGCTGGCAACCATTTTGCGGAATTTTGACCTTGTATTGGCCGAGAAAAAGCCCGTACAGGCCAAACGCCGAGGGGTGACTTTAGGGCCGGCCGGCGGCGTGCGGATGGCCCTGCTGGGGCGGCGGATGTCGCAGCAGAAGCGTGAACCTGTTGCTACTGGGGTTTAAAGTCGCAGCAGTTGCAGGGGGCGATCGAACTTTCTGCTTTGAGTGCCCACCATTTAGGGAGAAGGTGCGATCGTCCGCAAATGCCACCATTTTTTGTAGCACCCGCTACAGATAAACAGCTAGAATCCTTAACCTGTAACCCTCGCCCTCTCTCACTTTTCAAATTTTCAGTCTAAAATGATATGAACCTTGCAAACACAGCCTGAAAGCAAAAGTGGGTGATTGCAATAGTCCTCTTGATATTTCAAAAGCCTGCCTGCCATACTTTAAAAACATATGCATACCCTGTTATTCAGCAAGGTCGGAAGCGTGTTGGCATTGCCAGCAATCTTCCGGCCTCTTTATTTTTTGGGCTACTTGAGGCATTGGGGACAAGATGCAGAAGGCAAAGCAAAAGTACAAATTCTCCCCCTGTCCTCGTCTCCCCCTTTCCCCAATCTAGAGCTTCTGCCTCTAATTCCAATAGAATCCGACAGCAAGTTTAAGGAATCACTAAGGAATAATTAATAACTTGTTAAATTATCTCCTTCTGCCCTTCTCTCAATCTTCGGTTTTCAGAAATTCCGATACCGAGACAGACTTCGGGAGACTCTCCAGATCTTGAATTTCGCTTTCGTGGGCAAAAAACTCGACTTCTTTGTCGTCAATCTGGATCTGATAGCTAGCGGTAGCTGTCACAACCCGTCGCTTTTTTTTATCTTCTATTAAAACCCAACACACGACAGGTCTTACCCATCTCTCAACGTGCTGGCTTTGCTTCGTACTCCCAAAGGCATACCAGCCTTTAGCTTCAATAATTTGAAGCACTTTAAAATCGTTATTTGCCATATATTTCTATCGCGTTAACTTCAGTATTCTTCTTAGATAGAACGGCTAGCTTGCTAAGCAGGGCAAAGGTTTGGCAATCCCAAGCCGCACTAGATAACCTGATTTTTAGTCAGGAGAAGCGGGTTGGCCGGGCCTTGTCTGCGTTGTGGCCTGCTAAATGTATTGCGAGCTTTTTGTACTCTCCCACAATTACCGTAAAGTATCTATGCCGCATCCTCAAAAATTATTCTCGCATTAACCTCAACCGCAGCAAACTCGACCTTAGCTAGCGGCATCTAAGTGGATACCAACGGCCTCTAACGCCTGGTTGGTGAGAGTGATCGGCATACAATCTTGTTAAGACTTTTTGCTGCAATCAACCATCATCTTTACCCGATGGGGTAAAACTTAACTAGAGGTTGCCGCTTTCAATTCTAAGCCTCGGCGCGCCTAATTCCTAATTAATTGTATGGTGTAGTTGATAATTGCCAAACCGTCGATCGCACTAAACTACCGTGTCTGACTCTTCGATTACCGTCACCGTTAAACTGTTCGCCGCCTTCGGTGAAGCCTACGGCGTTTCGGAACTTACATTAGAACTTCCTCCCGAAACCCCAGTGTCTCAAGTGCTAGAAAGCTCGATCGCCCAATATCCTCAATTAGAACAATGGCGCGATCGCACCCGCTTCGGCGTCAACATGGAATTCGTCTCCGCCGACACCATCCTCCAAGACGGCGACGAAGTTGTACTCATCCCCCCCGTCAGCGGCGGCTAGGCTAAGTTGGTTAATCAAAAATTCGAGGTTTTGTAGTTGTGTTCGATCGCACGACTGCCCAATTCTTAGCCCAAAAAAGATTTATTAAGTTTTGTAACAATTCCGTCGGCAAATCATCCTTGAGTTCGATAGGGCTCGCGTGCGGGCCTGACAATCGGGATTCCCAGCCAGATCCTGAAAACAAGCCAAATCCTTGTGGGGTGGGCGTCTCGCCCGCCCAAATATCAAAGTTAAATACACCACTGTTTAACTGAAAAGTAACTGAAAAATTAATCCCGACTAAAAAAGTCGGGTATAGTTGACGGGCTAAATTGACCGTGCTAATCTTGCACAAGACTAAGAAAACATCGCAAAACTAGAGAGTTGAGCTATGACCCAGGCCACCAGAACCCAATCCACAGCAGCAACCTTCACAGCCCTTAAATGTAAAGAATGCGGTGAAGAGTACGAACTCCAAGCCAAGCACGTCTGCGATTGCTGTTTTGGCCCGCTTGAAGTCAAGTACGACTACGACGCCATCCGCCGCAGCGTCACTCGCCAAACCATCCAAGCCGGCCCCAACTCAATCTGGCGCTACCGCGCATTTTTACCAGTCGCTACAGATAACGTCATCGATGTCGGCACTGGGATGACTCCTCTATTAAAATCCCACCGCTTGGCGCGCCGCCTCGGTCTAAAAAATCTTTATATTAAAAACGATGCCGTCAATATGCCCACTCTCAGCTTTAAAGACAGAGTGGTGTCAGTCGCCCTCAGCAGAGCGAGAGAATTGGGTTTCACAACGGTATCCTGTGCCAGCACCGGCAATTTAGCTAACTCTACGGCTGCGATCGCCGCCCACGCCGGACTCGACTGCGTAGTGTTCATCCCCTCCGACTTAGAAGCAGGCAAAGTCCTCGGCACTCTGATTTACAATCCAACTGTCATGGCAGTTCACGGCAACTACGACCAAGTTAACCGTCTCTGTTGCGAAGTCGCCAATACACATGGCTGGGGATTTGTCAATATCAACTTGCGTCCCTACTATTCCGAAGGCTCAAAAACCCTCGGCTATGAAGTTGCCGAACAGCTAGGCTGGCAATTGCCCGATCACATCGTCGCCCCCCTCGCATCCGGCTCTTTGTTCACAAAGATTTACAAAGGCTTTAATGAATTCATCGAAGTCGGTTTAGTGGACGAAAAGAAAGTCCGATTCAGCGGCGCCCAAGCGGACGGCTGTTCCCCCATCGCCCAAGCATTCCGCGAAGACCGCGATTTCGTCAAACCGGTGAAACCGAATACAATTGCTAAGTCGATCGCGATCGGCAATCCAGCCGATGGTATGTACGCCTTGGAAATCGCCCGCAAAACCAACGGCAACATTGAATCCGTCAGCGACACCGAAATCATCGAAGGCATGAAACTGCTAGCAGAAACAGAAGGCATCTTCACTGAAACCGCAGGCGGCACAACAATCGCAGTATTGAAGAAACTCGTAGAAGCAGGTAAAATCAATCCCGATGAAACCACCGTCGTTTACATCACCGGCAACGGTTTGAAAACGCAAGAAGCCGTTCAAGGCTACATCGGCGAACCCATCACCCTCGAACCGAAACTAGAAGCGTTCGAGCGCGCCCTAGAACGCGCCCGCACGCTCGAACGCTTAGAATGGCAACAAGTTTCGGTTTAACAGCTATTAGTCAGTAGGCGGTAGTCATTAGTCATTGGTTGTTAAGCTGTTGACTGATGATTACTGACTGATCACTGATGACTAATGACTGAGGACTAATAACTAATAAATGACTACTGACTAAGGACTAAAAAAATGACCGTCAAAGTTTTAATTCCCACTCCCCTGCAAAAATTTACCAACAATCAAGCCACTATCGAATGCGCCGGCGATAACATTTCCGAACTAATTGAATCGCTGGAAACAAATTGTCCCGGCATCAAAAAAAGCCTGTGCGACGAAAAGGGAGAACCCCGCAGATTTCTCAACTTCTACGTCAACAGCGAAGACATCCGCTTTTTGGATGGCTCAAAAACAGCCCTCCAAGATGGTGATGAAGTTAGCATTGTTCCAGCAGTTGCTGGTGGCTGATTTTGCAACCGCAGATGGTGGCAGATAAACGCAAAGGAACGCAGATAGAATTAATTACTATCTGCGTTCCTTTGCGTTTATCTGCGGTTAAAAAGTATTCCCTCACTTAGTGAGGAAATCTATTTATGAAATCAAATCTAGGCTTGTAGTTGCGTTTGGGTATCCAAGCGCAACTACAAACCTAAAACTCATTTCTTTGTTCGCAGTGCGTTAGGGAAGTATCGCACTAGGAAGCTGCCCTTGCAGCAGTCCGGGGACGGCGCCGTCCTGTCACCTGATTGGCAGGAGATGGCAAGGATGGCGATGGCAAGGATGGCGATGCCGATGATGGCGAGGATAATAGCTTAGGTGCTTCCAGGGAACCTGGAGATACTGCTGCTTTTTCTGATCGCACTGCTTCTTCAGGAATTTGCATCAGGAATACCAGCATTGGATTGCTTTGCAGTTCGCGGCGCATTACCCGCTGAATTGCTTTTTCTATTTGGGTTTGCACTCCTACCCAGTCAATGTCAACTTGTGAGTCTGAAGTGGCGGGTTTGACAAATTCTGACCAGCGATCGCTCAAAACTGTTTCAATGGTTTGAGTGATTAATTGGATCACCTCCGCGCGATCGGCTGAGGTCACTACACCTTTCAAGTGAACTTCTGGTTTGGCAACTAATTTGCCTTCCCAATTCAAAGCCGCCGCTACAGTTACAACGCCATCTCCGGCCAACTGCTGACGTTCCTTGAGGACGTTCGCTTTGACAACACCCGATCGAGAAGCATCTACCAATTCAATTCCTGAAGGCACTTTACCGCTCACTCGCATCGAATTTTCAGTTAATTCTACGACATCGCCGTTGTCAATAACCACCATATTGCTAGCGGGAATGCCCATGCTTTGAGCCGTCTTGGAGTGCTGGATCAGCATCCGGTGTTCCCCGTGCACTGGCAAGAAGAACTTAGGACGAGTCATGTTAATCATTAACTTTTGGTCTTCTTGACAACCGTGACCCGAAACGTGAATGCCTTTGTCGCGGCCGTAAACCACGTGTGCTCCCAGCATCATCAGTTTATCGATCGTGTTTACCACTGCGATCGTATTTCCCGGAATCGGATTAGCTGAGAAAATGACTGTATCGCCCTTTCTGATTTTCAGTTCGTGATGTTCGCCGTTCGCAATGCGAGTCATCGCCGCCATCGGTTCGCCTTGGGAACCTGTAGTTAAAATCAGCACCTTGTCTTCAGCCAAATTGCGGATTTCTTTCAGCGGTTTGAAAATACTATCTTCGCATTTGATGTAGCCGAGATTGCGGCAGTGAGCGATGACGTTAAGCATCGACCGGCCAACCACTCCGACATACCGATTGTTTTTCTTAGCCAAGTCCAAAACAATTTGCAATCGGTGTACCGACGAAGCAAAAGTCGTCAGCAGCACTCTTCCCGGTGCTTGAGCGATAATTCTGTCTAAATTCGGCGCCACAGAACTTTCCGAAGCGGTAAAACCGGGAACTTCCGAGTTAGTAGAATCGCTGATCAAGCACAGCACGCCTTTCTCGCCGTACTCCGCTAGCTTTTGCAAATCAAAATGCTCGCCGTCTACAGGAGTGTGGTCAATTTTAAAGTCTCCGGTGTGGATCACAATTCCCACAGGAGTGTGAATTGCCACCGTAAAACTGTCGGCCATCGAGTGAGTGTTGCGAATGTATTCGACTAAGAAATTCTTGCCAATTCTGACAGTATCCCTGGGTCGAACCGTTCTCAATTCAGTGCGGTGAGACACTCCGGCTTCTTCGAGTTTTCCGGCTAGCAAAGCCATCGCCAAACGCGGGCCGTAGATGACCGGAATTTCAAATTGTTTGAGGTGGTAAGGAATTCCCCCGATGTGGTCTTCGTGACCGTGAGTCACGATCATACCTTTAATTTTGTGGCTGTTTTCCCGCAGGTAAGTCATGTCTGGGAGGACAATATTTACCCCGTGCATTCCATCTGTCGGGAACGCTAAACCGGCATCTAAAAGAATGATTTCGTCGCCGTACTCGAACACACAAGTGTTTTTACCGATTTCGTGCAGCCCGCCGAGGGGAATAACTTTTAGAGCAGATGCAGTTGTATTTTTGATCATGCGTATCCTTTGTTAGTTATTTTTGTTATGGGTCTGTGGTCTTTGGTCTGTGGTCTGTCGTCTTTCGTCTACTGTTCGTTGGTAGGGCGATCTTTTTCCAAATATTTATGGAAAAATCCCTGGCGGGTTTTACTATCCCGTACAGTCAGTTGTCTTGGGCCTTCATTCTTCTATCTTCAGTCTTTAATCCTTGACTGTTAGCTATTTACTAACACTTAATTACTAATGACTGATGACTCAGAACTAATGACTGATAACAACCAATATTCAGTTGTCTGAAAACTCGTTCTCGCCTCTCTAGATAGCTGATACTGCTGCTAGCTGACTCAGTACGTCCTTTAACTTTTGAGTTACCTCAACGGGCGGATCGCACAGGGGCGGACGGGTGGAGCCTACATCCCAGCCTTGAAGTTTGAGAGCTGTCTTGACGAGAATGGGATTTGTGGTGAGAAAAAGAGCTTTAAACAGGTCAAAAAGTTGCAAGTGAATCTGGGTAGCGACTTGAACTTGACCGGCCTCGAAAGCTTTGATCATCTGTTGCAGTTGCTCTCCTACCAGATGGCTGGCTACGCTAACTACACCAGATCCTCCTACCGCCAACATTGGCAAAGTTAGGGAATCATCTCCAGAATAGATGGCAAATTCAGGGGATGTCAAGCAGCGAATTTGACTTGCTTGATCCAAGTTGCCACTTGCTTCTTTTACGGCCACAATGTTGGGGATTTCTGCCAATCGAGCCACCGTCTCCGGCAACATATTCTGACCAGTGCGACCGGGGATGTTATATAACATTATAGGCAATTCTGGAGCAGATTGCGCGATCGCCCGAAAATGATTATATAAACCTTCTTGCGGGGGTTTGTTGTAATAAGGAACCACCTGCAAACAGCCGTCTAACCCGAGTTTAGCTGCTTTTTGGGTAGCTGCGACTGCTTCTGAAGTAGAATTCGATCCGGCTCCTGCGATTACCAACGCCTTACCGACCACCGCCTTTTGTACCACCTGAAATAATTCGTACTCTTCATCCCAGGTCATAGTGGGAGACTCGCCAGTAGTGCCACACACTACCAAGCTATCTGTACCGCGATCGGCTAAATGAACTGCCAATTGTTCTGCTACCGCATAGTTAACGCTGCCGTCTTCCTTAAACGGCGTAATCATTGCAGTCAGAACCCGTCCAAACTTTACCACACTTTCTCCGATTTTAGACTGTTGATTTTTGATTTTAAATTTTTGATTTCAGATGAAAGGTTTATCTAAAATCCCCAATTTCACTTTACCAGTTGCCCGAATTTCCGCTAATTAGAAGCCACCGCCGCTTGGGTTCGCAACAAATTTTTTTCCACCAGCAACTCAGCTATCTGCACCGCATTTAAAGCCGCCCCTTTGCGAATTTGATCGCCCGACAGCCACATCTCCAACCCGCAGGGGTGAGAAATATCTTGGCGAATCCTGCCAACTAACACCTCATCCTTACCGCTGGCTTCTGCAGGCATCGGGAAATAATTAGCTTGCCAGTCTTCTACCAGCTTAACCCCGCTTGCCTGCTTTAAGATTTCCCTTGCCTCGATCGCGCTAAAAGGCTCTGCAAACTCTAGATTAATCGCTTCCGAATGAGCGCGGAGTACGGGAACCCGCACGCAAGTTGCCGTAATTTTAATCTCGTCCGTACCAAATATCTTCCGAGTTTCGTTTACCATTTTCATCTCTTCTTCACAATACCCCAAATCATTAATCGGGGTGTTGTGCGGAAACAAATTAAATGCTAAGGGGTAGGGAAATATATCTGTTTGGGGTGTTTCCCCCGCCAAAATTGCTCTTGCTTGAGCTTTCATTTCCTCCATTGCCCTTGCCCCCGCCCCGCTGGCAGACTGGTAAGTCGCTACCACGATGCGCTGTATAGGCCTAACTTTGTGAAGTGGCCAAACGGCAACTGCCATCAAAATAGTCGTGCAGTTGGGATTAGCAATTATACCTCGGTGAGCTGCGGCCGCTTGGGGATTGACTTCGGGAACCACTAGCGGTACGTTCGCATCCATGCGGAAAGCGCTAGAATTGTCAATGACCACTGCTCCGGCTGCCACCGCTTGCGCAGCCCATAACTTAGAAGTAGAGCCGCCTGCCGAAGCGAGCACCAAATCTACATTATCAAACGATCGCGCCGACACTGCTTCGACCGGCAGCATCTCACCGCCAAAAGGCAAAGTTGTGCCTGCTGAACGTTCCGAAGCCAGCAGCTTCAAGTTAGAAATCGGAAAACTCCTGCTGTGCAAGAGTTCTAGCAACTCGGCACCGACTGCGCCGGTAGCTCCTAAAATGGCAACTCGATAGGATTGAGACAAATTAGTTTCCTCCACAAATTAAAGTCTAAAAGATCGAAATCAAAAATTTAAATAACTGCAATTCTCAATATCAAACTTAATTAATGTTATGCCATATCAGGAGCATGAGAGGATAGCAATGGTGCAGTTAACCTAAAAGGGCGATCAAACTTCCCAATTGATCCGTGCGATCGTACCCCATGCCAGTTTAGCATCTTTTGCCGTTAGCGAAGCCCTCGAAGAGGATCGCCCGCGCCCAATCCGCATCCGGTTAAGTTTTGCGATATATCTGCATTTTCGCAGGCGCATCCATTGACTTTGACTGGCCGCAGAGGCCGGCAAGATTGACATCACAGGGCGATATGTGCTATGGTGCATCGGCAATTAGTGGACTTAACCTCCACATTCCTAGCAGCAAAAGCTAGTATCCTCAAACCAAAACTATTTGGCAAGAGCCAAAAAAGTAGCCGGCAATGACTTACAGTCTCATCCGGTAAAGGTGTTGTAGTTGTGCCGTTACGACTCAAAACGTACAAAATTAAAATGCAGGCAAAGTCAGATTTGTATGTATTTTATTACACTATTGTTAAATATCAAAAAAGCCGATGAAAGTAACCCAGGAAAAACTTCCAGCTAGCCAAATTGGTCTGGAAATCGAAGTACCGTCAGAAAAGTCAAAACAAGCTTACGAGCAAGTAATTAAACAATTTGCTCGCGAGGTTAATATTCCTGGGTTCCGCAAAGGCAAAGTTCCCCGTCAAGTTTTGCTACAGCGCCTAGGCCAGACTCGTTTGAAGGCGACGGCTTTGGAAAATTTGATTAATGATTCCCTGCAAAAAGCCCTCGAACAAGAAAAAATTGCTGCAATTGGCAGTTTTGAACTTCGCACCGAGTTTGAAGAATTACTAGCTAAGTTCGATCCAGAACAGCCTCTGATTTTTTCAGCGAAGGTTGACGTACAACCCGAAGTGAAACTGGGTCAGTACACAGGTTTGCAGCTTCAAGCAGAAGAAGCTAAGTATGATGAGGCTCAGGTAGATGAGGTACTGGCAAAATATCGATCGGACAAAGCTACTTTAATCCCCGTAGAAGGCCGGCCGGCTCAGTTGGGAGACACGGCTTTGGTTGATTTCTCTGGTAGATTTGCCGAAGCAGCAGAAGGCGAAACTCCTGCAGAAATTCCTGGCGGTCAAGCAGAAGACTTTCAAGTAGAATTATCGGAAAATCAGTTTGTATCGGGCTTTATCCAAGGCATGATCGGGATGAATCCGGGAGAAACTAGAGAAGTTTCCGTGCAGTTCCCAGATGAGTATAGCAGTGAAGAACTAGCAGGAAAACCGGCAGTATTTACGATTACTCTCAAAGAACTTAAGGAAAAAGAATTGCCGGAGTTGGACGACGACTTCGCGCAAGAAGTCAGCGAGTTTGAAACTTTAGCAGAACTGCGCGAATCGCTGGAAACTCGGTTTAAAGCCGACAAAGAAAACCAGACATCAGCTAATAAGGAAAAAGCTATATCAGCAGCCCTCGTGCAGCTAATAGAAGTGGAAATTCCCGAAACAATGGTCGATCGCGAAATCGATTATTTGTTGAATCAACAAGCCGTCCAATTGAAAAATTACGGCATAGATATCAACCAACTCTTTACCGAAGAAAATATGGGCCCGATGCGCGAACGCTCGCGCCCGGAAGCAGTCGAGCGCCTCAAGCAGAATTTAGCTCTGGCAGAAGTAGCCAAGCTGGAATCCTTATCTGTTGAACCAGCAGAAGTAGCAGCAGAAGTAGCAAAAATCAGAAAGCAGTTTCCTAAAGGAGATTTTGACCCCCAAAGGTTGCAGGAATTTGTAGCAGAAGACTTGCTCAAACAAAAAACCTTGAAATGGTTGGAAGAAAAAGGGACAATCGAACTCCTACCTGAAGGCTCTCTGACTCCAGCAGCAGAAGAATCAGAAGAATCGGACGCTGAAGATTCAGCAGAAGCAGCCACGAGCGTTGAAGTGGAAGTTGTAGGCGAAGAATAGAACTTAATGTGTTCAAATGCCCTAATTGGGGGCATGAAATCAACCGTGATTTTAACGGCGCACCTGATCCTTAACTACAAGCTCTGGGTGCGCCTGATCCTTACTAAAAGCTCGGGGTGTCCACTAGAAGCAGCGATGATTTACAAGTGAGTATTTTAACTCATTCACCCCGCGAGCCTTACGAGTCACTCCAGCGTTGCGCCGAACACAGAAAGCAATCTCAAAACTCAAAACTCCGCATTCCCCCGATATCCGTTCAGAAGAGGCATAATAGTTAAAAGCTGGCGGCTTAATTTAAAGCTTTCATCAGCAGCAGCAAATTGTCTAGAATCCTTGACTGGTGTCTTATGGTTGTATCTCAATCTTCCAATTACCTAATTACTAGCTATAACGATTTTGATGTCAGTTCCAGCCCCAGCAATGTAGTGCCGATGGTACTAGAACAGTCGGGAATGGGCGAGCGGGCTTTTGACATTTACTCGCGCTTGCTGCGGGAGCGAATTGTGTTTTTAGGAACTCCCGTAACCGACGAAGTTGCTGACTCAATAGTGGCTCAGCTATTGTATCTAGATGCCGAAGACCCAGAAAAAGATGTCCAAATGTACATTAATTCCCCCGGCGGCTCGGTAACGGCCGGCATGGCAATTTATGACACAATGCAGCAAATCCGCCCGGATGTGGTGACGATTTGTTACGGTTTGGCAGCGAGTATGGGCGCATTTCTACTGACAGCAGGAGCCCACGGTAAGCGGATGTCTCTTCCGAGTTCCCGAATTATGATTCACCAGCCGCTTGGAGGCGCTCAAGGTCAAGCAGTGGATATTGAGATTCAAGCCAAAGAAATCCTTTATCATAAGCGTAAGCTGAATCAACTGCTAGCGCACCACACAGGTCAACCGATCGACAAATTAGAGGCTGATACAGAGCGCGACTTTTTTATGTCAGCCGAGGAAGCCAAAAATTACGGTTTGGTCGATCGAGTTATCGAAAAGGAAAACCTTCCGACGGCGGGAGAGAATGTCACTGCACTGAATTAAGAGGCTGTTATGTCTAAGTACGACTCCCATCTAAAATGTTCGTTTTGTGGCAAGTCTCAAGAGCAAGTACGCAAGTTGATCGCAGGCCCAGGGGTGTATATCTGCGACGAATGCGTTGACTTGTGCAATGAAATTTTAGATGAGGAGTTGTTTGACTCCAGTGCAGTGCCGGCAGCGGCGGTGGCTCCGAAGCAGGAAACGACGCAAAAGCGCCGCGCTACCTCGGGCAAAAGTATGTCGATGAGCCAAATTCCGAAGCCGAGGGAAATTAAAAATTACCTCGACGAGAACGCGATCGGCCAAGATGAGGCGAAAAAGGTGTTGTCGGTGGCAGTTTACAACCATTACAAGCGCCTGAGCTTTATCCATGCAAAAAATAGCGGCAAGCACCCACCGGAAGAAGTAGAACTGCAAAAATCGAATATTTTGTTAATCGGGCCGACTGGTTGCGGCAAAACTCTGCTGGCTCAGACTTTGGCCGATATGCTAGACGTGCCGTTTGCGGTGGCTGACGCGACGACGCTCACGGAAGCGGGCTATGTCGGGGAAGATGTGGAAAATATTTTGCTGCGGCTGCTGCAAGTGGCAGATATGGACGTGGAAGAGGCGCAGCGCGGAATTATTTATATTGATGAAATTGACAAAATTGCTCGCAAGAGCGAAAATCCTTCGATTACGCGGGATGTGTCGGGTGAAGGCGTGCAACAGGCGCTGCTGAAAATGCTTGAAGGGACGATCGCCAATGTACCTCCTCAAGGCGGCCGCAAGCATCCCTATCAAGACTGCATCCAAATTGATACCAGCAATATCATGTTTATTTGCGGCGGCGCTTTTGTCGGTCTAGAGAAAGTGATAGAGCAGAGAACGGGTAAAAAGTCAATGGGTTTTATTCAGCCCGGAGAAGCTCAGCCGAAGGAAAAGCGGGCTGCTGATGTACTCAAGCAACTGGAACCGGATGATTTGGTGAAGTTTGGGATGATTCCTGAGTTTATTGGGCGGGTGCCGGTGGCGGCGGTGTTAGAGCCGCTGGATGAGGAAACGCTGATGGCGATTTTGACTGAGCCGCGCAATGCTTTGGTTAAGCAGTATCAAAAGCTGCTGAAGATGGATAATGTGCAGTTGGACTTTAAGCCGGATGCGATTCGGGCGATCGCCCAGGAAGCATACCGCCGCAAAACTGGAGCGCGCGCGCTGCGGGGAATTGTCGAAGAATTGATGTTGGATGTGATGTACGAGTTGCCGTCACGCAAGGATGTCGCCCGGTGTACGATTACTAAGGAAATGGTCGAGAAGCGATCGACCGCCGAGTTGTTGGTACTTCCGTCTTCCCTACCCAAGCCAGAGTCAGCTTAAAAGTTTCACATTGTCAATAAGTTTCCGGTAGCCTCGGAATTAATATTACCCACAATCAGGACACAGCAGTGGCGTTTCCCTACAATTAATCGGGGTAGGGAAACGGCACTGCCGTGTCCTCCGTTTATATCATGTCGGTGTTACCGGATTTGGTATTATTCCCAATTCCCATTTACCAATCTATAAAATCATCCTCACCTAACTCAGAAGATAACTCGGACAAATCCGGTTCAGATTCCAATCTAAAAGTTTCCGACTCCCAAATCTCCAAGTCATCCGACAAATCGACTACTTCTCCGTCAAACATATCAGCCAATTGCCTAGCCGTATTCGCGACATATTGAGCGTCATCACGCACCGCTATAGCCTGAGCGTTAAAGTTATTCTGAGAGTCTGTAGAACCGTTTGTGGGCGATCGCGATTCGGAAATTGCCGGCACATTAACGGCGGTATTTTCAGCCGCTAGCGGGTGTTTTTGTTCTTCTCTACCCTTGCCCAAAAAATCATCTGTAATCTCAGAAGCCGCCGAGTTCTGCACCTGTTGGCCCGCATCATCCGCAGGATGAGAATTCCTGGGATTTTCGCCAACACGTCCGTTAGAAGTAGGCACATCCTTGGCGCGAGAACTATTACTTTCAGCGGGATTTGTCAAGCCCACTTTTACTGTTACTCGACGGTTAAAAATTTGCAAAAAAGCTTCTTCAATATTAGCTACTTTGTCTTTAACCATATTGAGCAACGGCTGGGAACTAATCTTAACATGAGCTGTATTATTGCTAAAAATTACTAGCTGTCCATGTTGGCGAAGCAGCGATTGAGTTCCATGCGGTCGCACCCGCTCAAGTACCTGTTCCCACACTCGATTTAAATCGATTTCATCGGCTGAATTAGTCGGTGAATAATTTGTTGGATTCGTTTCAGCAGTTGGTACAGGTGCAGGAATCGCAGCAGGAGGTGTGCTTTCTATTCGATTAGCTACAGGCTGCGAAGTCGGTGGAGGATTTTGCGAATTGGCAGCGGGAGGCGCTTCGATATTAGATGTCTGGCTCCCCCCCTTAGCAAGGGGGGGTTGGGGGGGGTGAATTTGTGATGGAGCAATATTTTTAGCTGGTTCGGCTGTTGCTTGTGGCTGAGTTTTAATTGCTGAGGGCAGCAATCCCAACAGCGTTACTTCCAGCCACAAACGCGGCTGAGTAGTGTTTTTAATTTGCACTTCGTGGGTTTGCAAATGTTTCTGACCTGCTAAAATTAACTCGGCCTCCCAAGTGCGGGCAAAATCCCCCAGTTTTTCCCAAGTTGCAGATGTTAAAGCTACTAAATCTGACCGTTTCGGGGCAGCTTTGGCTATTAGCAAATCTCGGTAAAAGCTCGCGAGACTTTGCAGCACGATTAGCGGTTCTCGACCGCGATCCATGAGGTGGCGGGTCATGTCTATTAGTGCTGTAGCGTTATCTGTATCAATAGCTTGCAGCAACTCCATTAAGTCATTTTCGGGGACTGCCCCGACTAAATCCCAAACTTTTTCGACTGTTACTTCACCCGGGAATAAGCTTAGTTGGTCGAGCAAACTTTCGGCATCTCGCAGACCACCTTGGGCGATTTGAGCGACCATTTGTACTGCATCGCTGGCAATATTGATATTTTCTAATTGAGCAATTTTGTGCAAATGAGCAATCATTGCATCGAGGGGGATGCGGCGGAAGTCGAACTTTTGGCAACGAGAAATAATAGTTGGTAATACTCTTTGTGGGTCGGTTGTGGCGAGGACGAATACAACGCGATCGGGCGGTTCTTCTAATGTTTTTAATAAGGCATTAAATGCCTGGGTACTGAGCATATGAACTTCGTCTATTACATATACTTTATAGCGGCACTGTACGGGGGAAAATTGAGCTCGTTCGATCAAATCCCGAATGTTATCTACTCCCGTGTTGCTGGCGGCGTCAATTTCGATGACATCTAGCGTCGAACCTCGGGCAATTTCTTGGCAAACGTTGCATTTGCCACAGGGTGTCGGGGTAGGGGCAACCGTAGAAATACAGTTGAGGGATTTGGCGAAAATTCTGGCACTGGAGGTTTTACCGGTGCC
Source organism: Microcoleus sp. S13C4 (assembly GCF_036700865.1). Classification (NCBI taxonomy): domain Bacteria; kingdom Bacillati; phylum Cyanobacteriota; class Cyanophyceae; order Oscillatoriales; family Microcoleaceae; genus Microcoleus; species Microcoleus sp. S13C4. Next base: position 103,552 of record NZ_JAUBPS010000008.1, on the reverse strand, counting down.
TCTGGGGCCGGTGAATAGATATGCTGGTGCTATGCGCTCTTGTAGGATGGCGCTGGTGAGGGTTTGGGCGATCGCCTCTTGACCGACTAATTCGGCAAAAGTCTGAGGGCGATATTTGTGGTGCAGGGGTTCGTAGGTCACGATCGAATATTGGTGGTATTAGCTGTAATCTTAGCTAAGGAGACGTTGTTCGATCGCAAAGAGAGCTTGACTCTCACACCAAGCCGCCCGGTGGGCTGGCAGGGCGGGAGTGACCCAACAGTAGGAATTATCACTCTCCCAACGTCCGCCCCTCGATCGTCGGGGCGATCGGCTGTTCTCCTTGATTTTTTCCACTGCTGGCTCCCAGAGTTACTATTAATTTATGTGTATTTCTTTTTATTTTGCTAGAAACGGAGACCGCCGAACCAACATTTTTTAGCTATATTGGTATAATCTATTACAGACAATTCACCATTTCTATTGGCCAGTTCCAGCGCGCGATTTTCCGATATTTCGGAAACCTGCTTGCAGTTAAAGATAAAGTATTAATTAGAGGGTGCGTGTTCCAGTTGCAGAAATCCAGTTGTACCAAGATGATGGTGGAATGATGTCAATGTTGGTTGATCCAGTTGCACTACCAGCTCTACTCTGGAGTCCTGTATAAATATAGCGTCAAATTTTACCCTTTAAAAGCCCATGTCAACCCAAATAATCCTTGTAGAACCAAGGTTGGCAGTAGCCTCTCCCAAACCTAAAAAGGCTAAACCCGGAGATCCGTCCTCAGACCAACTCTTAATAGGAGGGGCGGGATTACTGTTGTTATTGCTTATCGGTTTAGCGGTGTTTACCAAGCTAAAACTCGACGATTTGAATAAAAAGCTCAAATTTGAGGAGTTTAGAAATCGAGAACTCCAGAAAAAATACAAAATGGCTCTGGAAACCATGTCAAAGATGGAAAAGAATCCCGACCTTATCCACTCGCGAGACTTTAATTTAGACTACCTGAGAATGCGGATGGCGGAAGAAGTCTTTCACTTTGCCATTGTGAACCAGATCAAGGTAAAAGTTAAAGAAAAAATTAGTATTGCCCTGCGTCCCACCCAGGGTGCAGTGGGAGATAAAAACGGGAATGCTGGCAGCGGCAGGCAAGTGGATTCGATGTTTGATATCGAATACGAAACTGGCGATCCGGCGGTAAAAATAGAAAAACGTGTGCTGTTTCGGATTCAAATTAAGCTGATGAAACTGCCGACTCAGGCAACATCAGCAACAATTAATCAAATTATTGACTGTTTGGAAACTTATCTGAGTCCTTCAGACGACCACGACAGTTGGCAGCCGACAATTCAAGGTCGCATCGTTCATATTGAGTGGGATCAAAAAGCCAAGCCGACGCCGATGTTGGTGCTGGAACAGTCGAATGAAGGGGTGAATGTTACCTTTAGGACTACGAGAACGCCTGCCGGCAGACCTGCAAATGTCAATGATAGCCAATTGGTAGGATCTAAGGGTCAAAAAAGTAGCAAAAGTAGTTCTAAAACTCCTGCCAAAGGTGGGACAAAAAGTCCTGCTAAGGTAGGAGGAAAGCGTCCCGTTTCTCGGAAATAAGTGTAGGTGGATTAATATTATTTTCCCGAAATAACGCCAGTTGCCACCGTTGTTGATGTGTCTTGTGCGAGGTAGCCGTATTCCATGTGAATAATGCGATCGGCTATGTCTAAAATGCGGTTGTCGTGGGTTGCAAGCAAAATAGTGCAGTGCTGTTCTTTTGCCAAACCTCGCATAATTTCTACCACCTCTCGACCTGATTTACTGTCTAGTGCTGCTGTGGGTTCGTCTGCTAATACTAATTTCGGCTGGCTGACTAATGCCCGGGCGATCGCAACTCTTTGTTTCTGTCCGCCCGAAAGACTGTCGGGGTAATAATCTATTCTTTCTCCCAAGCCTACAGCTTCCAGCATTTCCTCTATTTTATCATTAGTTTCTTGGGGAGAAAGATGACTGTGCAGTTCTAAAGACATTTGCACATTTTGCCTAGCACTCAAGCATTTGAGCAAATTGTGAGCGAGGATTGCTTGGAGCCGATCGCGTATCGAGAACTGCTACGATCTGTCCTTGAATAACTCGATCGCCCTCTTCCACCTGCAACAGTTCAATTCTTGCTCCCTCCGACGCAGAAGGGGCCGACAATTTGATAACTTCCCCCTGGGGAGTCAACCTATTCAAAGCTGTAACGCTGCTGCGGGTGGAGGCGGGAGTTGCAGCAGCCGTTGCAGCCGCCGCCTTTAACTCTTCGGCTTTTCTAAGTTGAGATACTTGCCAAAAACCGACTCCTGTGGTGACGACAGTGGCAGCGATCGCTAAACCGATGATTCCTCGTCCTGGGGGTTTTAAAAATGATTTATCCTTAACCCGTGATTCCTTTACCATGACTTATAAAGATAGGTGATTTCCTGATTAAGTTTTTTCCACCTACTCTGAAGTAGTGTAAAGTGATTTCCGCTATTTAGGAATATCAAAAAGTACCTCGGTCATGTAATGTTCGGCCCAATCTTTACCGAAAGCTTTTTCGAGTATGCGACGGGTTTTGTCGTTTTGCTGCTGCTGGGTGCAGTAGTAAATTTGAGCGTCGAGAATTGTCGATTCTTGGGCGGCAGAGACTGGTTGGGAAGCGACAGCCTGTTTGCAGTGAATTTCAACGTAGGATTCAACTATGTCCAGAAATCTGCTTTCTTCTTCGATCGACTCTGGTCGCACAAACAGGCAAAATTCTGAGAAAATATCCCCCCATTCGGGAATTTGGCGGGGACAAGAAAATTGCTTGATTGGCAAAATTTCCAGTTGGGTTCGGTAGGTTTCCGACAAAGTTCGATCGGGATTGAGGGGAGAAAGGTCTGCGATCGCGGCGCTAACTTGGCCTTTGCCTGCTACGATATCCGTACCGAACATGGGCAAAGCGTAATTCGGTCTGGGAAACATCACGCAGTGCAGGATATCCAGCATTGGCCCGACTTTAGCGAGTTCGAGGTGGATTTTGCGGAACTGGGGCGTTTGATAGCAGCGGTTTTCAATGATCAGTTTTTCTCCTTCCAAGCGGCCTTCTACGTATCCCAACTCAGCGGGCAGGTGGTAGGGTTCGAGGTCGAGATAACGGTGCCATACTGCTTCCATCCGATCGGCTAAATCGCGGATGAGATGGTGCTGTTGGTCGCGTAGGGAAGACTTGGATATTTCTAACATTCTTATTTATCGGGGGATAGCTTAATAAAACTTGATTCTACTGTTGCAGGATGCAGGAAAAAAGGTAGATACTTTAACAATATCAGTAGATTGACTTACGATCGAGCAAGTTTTACAGGAGTTTTTGTATGTTTGGTCTGGGATTGCCCGAAATGGGCATTATTGCGGTGGTGGCCATACTAATTTTCGGCCCCAAGAAGATTCCTGAGTTGGGAAATGCTTTGGGGAAAACGCTGCGGAGTTTTAAGGATGGCATCGGTCAATCTGAGGATGAAGCTGTTGAGAAGGATAAAGAGGAAGAGGGCCAGCCGAAAGTGTAAATTAGGTTTGTAGTGAGGATTTTAGTCCTCATTTTTAAGGGTTCAAGCCCTCACTACGAACCTATTCGGGAAATTTGCCTTCTCTAACTTCAAGGGAATAATCATTCACAGCTTGGGTAATTGTTTCTCGCAAATTGGCGTAAGCTTTGGCAAAAGGCGGCTGTTTTTCGGAAAGTCCCAACAAATCGGAAGTAACTAAAACTTGACCGTCGCAGTGCGGCCCGGCGCCGATACCAATGGTGGGAATAGTTAATTTTTGGGTAATTTGAGCGGCTAAGTCTGCGGGAATGTGTTCTAAGACGATCGCAAACGCACCGGCTTCTTGAAGTGCGATCGACTCTTGCAAAATCCTCTCTCCCGCTTCGACTGTTTTTCCTTGTTTTTTGTAGCCGAGTTGGTGTACCGACTGCGGAGTTAAACCGACGTGCCCCATCACCGGAATTCCGGCGGATGTTAGCTGCGAAACTGTGGCGGCCATTGCTGGATATCCACCTTCCAATTTTACAGCTTGAGCGCCGGTTTCTTTCAAAGCTCTCCCGGCCGAGTGCATGGCTTGCTGGGGACTTTCTTGGTAAGTCAAAAACGGCAAATCCACCACAATTAATCCTTGTTTAACTCCGCGACGCACAGCTTTAGCGTGGTGCAGCATTTCATCGAGGGTTATGGGTAGGGTTGTGTCGTAGCCTAAGACTGTCATGGCGAGGGAATCGCCGACTAGGATGATATCTACGCCTGCTAGATCGATGAGTTGGGCGATCGCATAATCATAAGCTGTCAGGGCAACAATTGACCGCCCTTGTTGTTTCCACTGAATTAATTGATGAGTAGTGACTGACATTTTAGTGCCAAAATATAATATTATCTCCTGCTATTACTTATAATATCAAATATAACAAATTATATACAATCCATATTGTAGGGTGTGTGAGGCGCGGCGATTAAGAATTGTCACAAATTGAGCAACTTGATTCAGCGTCTCACGCACCAGCAAAAACTCAATGCACGCCTGCAATGATGCGCCTCAGCACTATGTATAAGCTGCGAGCGAGCGACTAAATAATCTACAATCTAGGCTGCATATTGTACATTTTAACAATATTTGTAACTGAGAGCGATATTTTTATTTATTCCTGAAGTTCTGCTAATAAATGTTCCCCGAAAGGATGTTTTTGCAATTGCTCAAATGTCAAATGTCCTTTACTGATTCCTTCCCGCCACAGCTCAACATAGTTTTCCCAAACTGTGAGAACATTAGGATGATTTTCTGGCAATTTGCTGCGAAGAATTTCCACAGCTTGCAAACACAGCGGTTCTGCTTCCGAGTACCTGCCTTGGGAATAATAAAGTTTGGCTAAATTGTTGAGATCCCTGGCTAAACTGGGATGGTCTTCTGGGAGCGCTCGCCTGTCTATTTCCACTGCTTGCAAAAACAGCGGTTCCGCTTCCGAGTACCTGCCTTGGGATTGATAAAGTTTAGCTAAATTGTTGAGGTTAATGGCTAAACTGGGATGGTCTTCTGGGAGCGAGCGCATGACTATTTCTAATCCTTGTAAATACAGCGGTTCCGCTTCCGAGTACCGGGCTTGGGATTGATAAAGTCCGGCTAAATTGTTGAGGTCAGTAGCTAAATCCGGATGGTCTTCGGGGAGCGAGCGCCTGTCTATTTCTAATGCTTGTAAATACAGCGGTTCCGCTTCCGAGTACCGGGCTTGGGATTGATAAAGTCCGGCTAAATTGTTGAGGTAAATGGCTAAACTGGGATGGTCTTCAGGAAGCGATCGCCTACCTATTTCCACAGCTTGCAAATACAGCGGTTCCGCTTCCGAGTACCTTCCTTGGGAATAATAAAGTTCGGCTAAATTGTTGAGGTCAGTGGCTAAACAGGGATCATCTTCTGGGAGCGCTCGCCTGCCTATTTCCACAGCTTGCAAAAACAGCGGTTCCGCTTCCGAGTACCTTCCTTGGGATTTATAAAGTGCGGCGAGATAACTCAAACTACTGGATAATTCCAGTTCCACATCTAACTCTTGTTGAAGGGCGATCGCCTTTTTAAAACAGTCGATCGCCAATTCATACTCTTGCTGAAAATTTTCGCACTCTCCCGACTCGATCCTTCTGTAATAAATCCTCCCCATACTCGCATAAAGACTTGCCAAACTCGGGTCTTCGAGTCCTTTTTTCTGTTCGGTTCGCGCGATTAAATCCTGCAAATCTTCCAGCGGAATCAAACTCGGCGGTTCCCGATCGTCCTCTTCAACTAGGGATCGAAACGGTTCAAATTCAGTTTTGGGAACAGCCGCAGTTTTTTTCGTATCAAAGCGAAACACACCTTTTCGCCAACTCCAAAAATCAGGAGACTCATTACTAATCAGAATTTCAATTTGTCGCGTCACCCACAAGACAATCGAAAACGGAAACTCCCGCAAGGCTTCCCGCGTCCATTGCAAATAGCCAAAAAACACTTCTTGTTCCGATCGACTTTCGCCAAATTGTTTAAAAAACCGCAGTTTCTCCACACCCGTCACAGTGATCACGGCTTTTCCCCGCTGCTGCAAATATGCTTCTTGTTCGACTAAATTGGCGATCGCCGATCGTAAACTCGGTTCACCCCTCGCCAATTCTACGCGATAGTGGCGGATATCCGGTTCGAGTTCTGCTTCATAATCCGAAATCAGGCGATCGCGACAGTCGCTATCATCGCAAACTGCGATTAGCAAGTTGAGAATATCTTTACCCGCTTCAATTGACACGAGTAAATCATCATAATTATCTTGGTTTTGACTGTTGAGATTCGACATATAGTCACATCGTTACAGCATGGGCAGGGGCGGGTTTACAAGATAGTTAGTTTTCCCCAGAGATGGCTGGTCAAACCCGCCCCTACGAGAACGAAAATTATACAATAACAAATTTATTAGCTAGCGGTTTCAACCGCCGAGTTTATTTGTTGAGTATAAAAGAAATTATTCACGCGAAAAATCATCTCGCTGCTTTAACAATTCTAGCACGATCGGGTGAATGTCGTACCACAAAACAGCATTGCGATATTCCAAAACATATAACCCATGCAGCAAGTCCAAAAAGCCTTGTGCTTTCGGGTCAGCAGGTTTAAAATCTCTGTAAGTTGCTATCAACATCTCATAATCAGTTGTTCCTAAACGGGTATCAAAATCGATCCGCAATTTATTAATCGCTTCCTCAAACACCTCGGCATTAATTGTAATCGCAGCTTCTGGATTCCGTCGCACCAACCGCAAACAAATGCGGCAGCATTCGTTCGCAATTCTAATCAATTCTCGCAATACTCCACCGCTGTATGCAACAAGGCGATCGAGTGTTTCCGGTTCGATCAATTCGCTTCCCAAGCGTTTAGCTAAAATCTCTTTCAATCTCGCCGCCGGTTCCGCCATTGCAACAGCATCAGCATTCCGGCTTTCCCCGCGTTTAAACAGCTTTGTGACTGGCATGAACACGATTTGATCGTTAGTTTCCGTTTCCACGGTAGCGGCCAAAGAGACATCTCGCAGCGCGGAAATAGGAGTTGTTAAAATCATCCTAAAATTCGGCAAAAACAGCGCTTTGATATGTTCTTGATAAACTTGGCGAACGACACCTAAATCCAACTTGTCCAGGTCATCAATGACTACAATTACGTCTTTTTTCGCGCCTTCTCGAACTACGGCAGCAATCTCGTTAATTGTCGCCACCAAATCAGAAACTTTGCGAATAAATTCTTGTTTTATTTCTTCACGAATCGTTGCATCAGCTTTTAACTTGCCTGTAATCATCTTAAACAAGTTAAAACCGACCGATCCGCTGGCGCCCAATTCGTCAATTTTTGTTTTAGTTTTAGTGGCAAACCAGTTATAAAATGATTCTTTAATTGATTGTTTGATGGGAATTTCCTGTTTTTCTGCTGCATCCATCAACTGAACTGCGATCGCAAACAAGATATTGATATGATTGACATCCGACATTTCAATCAAGTCGGAAATCGAGAAAAAGACTGTAAAATAACGATCGTCCATCTGGCGGCAAAATTCCGCCAACAGTGTAGACTTGCCGCAACCGCGATGCCCGCTAAAAATAATTTTACCCCTACCGGAAGGGTCATCTTCGACTAATTGCTCTAATTGTTCGAGGACTTCCGTCCCGTATTCTACTCGGAAGTTCTCGACTTCTTTCGGAGTTATCAGCGGCGATAACTCCATATTTGCATAGGCTGTCCGAAAGGATTCTAATAATATTTTTGACATGGCGCTCTGAGGCTATTATTTAATGTTCTTCATGATTATAAGCTGTCTAGCATCTAAATTGTAGATTGTTTGGCCACCTCTCCGACCCGCCCCACAATAGTTTTCAAAGCCGGAGATCGCGCCTAGATCCCCTTAACAAGGAGGGGACAAGATTACCCAAAGTGAATATTTTTAAGGGAGATTTAGGGGGATATGAATCTGAGGTGAAATGTTTAATGTTTAATTAATTCTTACTTCCAACCCAACCACCGCAACAAAGGCACAACTAAATAATGGCTGACTCCCAAACAAAGCCCGATCGCACTTCCCAACAAACCAAAAAACACAATTGAGCCCCAAACTTGCAGCCAGCCGAAGGTAACGTTAGATAGTGACAAAATCCCAAAGAAACTCCCCGGAAAAATGTTCCAAGCATTCAGCAACAGAAACATTCCCGTAGAAAAAACAGCGACTACCAAAGCGTGAACTAATTGATGGCTCCGCAAACCCATTCCCACCGTCAGAGAGGCGATCGCAAAAGCTCCCAAAATAACCCCCTGCACACCGCTAGAAGCTGTTGCTTCCATCCAGCACAAACCCGCCAACAAATAACCCTGAGCTCCCATCAATCCAGACAGCCAATACTGTTTTTGCTGGCGAAAACTCCCCGCATCCGTCAAACCGATCGCAGTTCCGAACCCCGCCAACCCAAACAGCAGCACTTCGGGCCCCACAGCGAAAGTAATGTTAGGCATTAATTGGTGCAAACCTTCATTCAGAAAACTGGCAATTTCCGGGCCAAGAGGCGAAGCATAGCCCAAAACCAAACCGCCGATCGCCCCCGCAGTTCCTCCAACGCCACCGAGTACCATTTCCCAGCCCGTATCCAGAGAAGCTACTACGATTTGGGCGATCGCGCCGAACACAACACCAGTCAGGCTGACAGTTTTTTGCGCCCCCACCACCACTACTTGCCGGCAGAATTCTAAAATAGCTTGACCGATTGGGGCGATCGCGATTTTGCCCTTACTCCTAGCATAAATCTCCTGCAAACGCGCCCGAACATCGCCAGCCGTCGCCGGACGTTCCCGCACGTTCGATCGCACCATATCGTCCAACAAATTCGCCAAAGCCGGACTCACAGATACAATGTGACGCCACCGCAACTCTCCCGTCATCGGATCTTCAATTTCCGCCGGATACTTCCCCGTCAGCAAATGAATACAAGTCCGCCCCAGGGCATAAAAATCCGTTGCCGGCACCACACCGCCTCCAACAATTTGTTCCGGCGGACTGTACCCGGGCGAAATCAACCGCGTCGAACTCCGAGAATCTTTCCCCACGGATTCGACACCGCCCATCTGTTTAACTCCCCCAAAGTCGATCGTCACCAATTGCAGTCCGCCCAAACCCTTGTTAAGCAAAACTTGGGGCGATTCCGGGTCTCGCAGCATCAAATTTGAGGGTTTAATGTCGCGGTGAATAATCTGACACCTGTGCAACTCCTCTAAAATTTCCACAGCTTGACTCAGCCAACTAAACACCCATTCCTGCGGACATCCTTGAGGGTGCTCGTTGAGAACCTCTTCTAAAGTTTTGCCGTGAATCTTTTCCATTACCAAACAAGGCAGCCGCTTCGCAGCAGGATTTCCCTCGCCGCCTGCAAAATTTTGCGTTTGGACGTGAAAATAACCGTCAGGCTCGACTCTAGGGACGCCCGGGTGCCGCAGAAGTGCCAAAACCCAAGCTTCTTGCTCGAAGAGTTTCAGCGCTTTCGGGGAAGTTTCCAGCAACACTTTCAGGACGCGCTCGGTTTCAGTTTCTGTGTCCCAAACTGTGAAAATCGCTGCAAAACCCCCGGAACCGAGGCTTTCTAGAGGCACGTAGCGATTTTTTAGTCGCAGGGGAGCCCCGCAACTATGACAAAAATTGTTGCCCCAAGTCTGAGGGTAGGGCCTTGGGCAATCTGGATTGATGCAGTGAACGGCTTTTGAAGGGGGGTGAGGCACAACCAGAGTAAAAATGGGGCTAAATATCCATAGTAGACTTACGCGCAGCTAACGCAGAAACCCGGTTTTCAGCGAGGTTAAATGGCTGTAACGACGGATTTGGTTTGAGAGCACAAGTCCTGTCCATATTATGTGCTATGCTGTCGATTTTTGAGTTGGCGCTCTGGAAGTCACGGGATTTTAGATTTTGGATTTGGGATTTTAGATTGCATACTGGATCACAGTTGAGATCGATCTTAACTCCCAACCACAACTTTAGGTATTTCTAACTACTTACCCTAGCCCATTACCCATTACCAATTCTGATTTTTAAGTATTAAATTCTTTACATAAACCGTATTTATCCGCTGTTCGGCTCGCTGCACCATATCTTTCGCTAGCTCAAAATTCCCCCCCGCTCTGCGATCCCCAGCCTTTCCTCCTGCATCCTTCGCCACTGGAATTTCATAAGATATGTTACAAATGTTTTCGGAATGTAAAGGAAAATAAACAATACTTATGATGATTAAAAGAATATTAAAATTGGAGAGTGACACTTTATTGATATATTTTTAACAGCCTGCGATCGGGCAAAAAAATTAAGCGAATACTAGGAAGCGAGATATGGCTTACGCGCAAACCCAAACTCAATCAAAGGCTGGGTATAAAGCCGGAGTTCAAGACTATAAACTAACGTATTACACGCCGGACTACACGCCGAAAGATACAGATATTTTGGCTGCTTTCCGCGTCACACCGCAGCCGGGAGTTCCCCCAGAAGAAGCTGGAGCTGCTGTGGCTGCTGAATCTTCCACAGGTACATGGACGACTGTTTGGACTGACCTCCTGACCGACCTCGACCGCTACAAAGGTCGCTGCTACGACATCGAACCAGTTCCCGGTGAAGACAACCAATACATCTGCTTCATTGCTTATCCTTTGGATTTGTTTGAAGAAGGTTCCGTCACCAACTTGCTGACCTCTTTGGTCGGTAACGTATTCGGTTTCAAAGCTCTGCGTGCTCTGCGGTTGGAAGACTTGCGGATTCCCATTGCTTACCTGAAAACCTTCCAAGGCCCTCCTCACGGTATTACCGTTGAGCGGGACAAATTGAACAAGTACGGCCGTCCTTTGCTGGGCTGTACAATTAAGCCCAAATTGGGTCTGTCTGCTAAGAACTACGGCCGTGCCGTTTACGAAGTTCTGCGCGGCGGTTTGGACTTCACCAAAGACGACGAAAACATCAACTCGCAACCGTTCATGCGTTGGCGCGATCGTTTCTTGTTCGTTCAAGAAGCTATTGAAAAAGCCCAAGCAGAAACCGGCGAAGTCAAGGGTCACTACCTCAACGTAACTGCCCCTACCTGCGAAGAAATGATGGAGCGGGCTGAGTTCGCTAAGGAAATCAAAACCCCCATCATCATGCACGACTACCTGACCGGTGGTTTCACTGCAAACACCACCTTGGCCAAATGGTGCCGCCGCAACGGTATTTTGCTGCACATTCACCGCGCCATGCACGCCGTGATTGACCGTCAGAAAAACCACGGTATCCACTTCCGCGTGCTTGCCAAGTGCTTGCGGATGTCCGGCGGCGACCACCTGCACTCCGGTACAGTTGTGGGCAAACTCGAAGGCGAAAAAGGCATCACGATGGGCTTCGTAGACTTGATGCGCGAAGACCACATCGAAGAAGACCGCAGCCGCGGTATTTACTTCACCCAAGATTGGGCCTCCATGCCCGGTGTCATGCCGGTTGCTTCTGGTGGTATCCACATCTGGCACATGCCGGCTTTGGTGGAAATCTTCGGCGACGACTCCTGCTTGCAGTTCGGCGGCGGCACCTTGGGCCACCCTTGGGGTAACGCACCTGGTGCAACTGCTAACCGCGTTGCTTTGGAAGCTTGCGTCCAAGCTCGTAACGAAGGCCGCAACTTGATGCGCGAAGGCGGCGACGTAATTCGCGAAGCTTGCAAATGGTCTCCTGAACTGGCTGTTGCTTGCGAACTCTGGAAAGAAATCAAGTTTGAGTTCGAGGCAATGGATACCCTTTAAGGATTTTTGGTTTGAGATTTTAGGTTTTAGGTCGCAAACTTGCTGGGAAGTCTTTATCTTTGAAGAAGATTTACAAGTAAGTTTGCATCCAAAATCTAAAATCCAAAATCTAAAATTTGAGGGAGCTGGGGTCAAAATGGATCTCAAACAAGTTGCGAAAGACACCGCTAAGGTGCTGGCAAGTTACCTAACCTATCAATCCGTGCGGATGGTGGTCGCTCAGTTGAGCGAAACCAATCCTCCTTTGGCAATCTGGTTGAATGATTTTTCCACTAAGGGCAAAATCCAAGATGGAGAAGCTTACATTCAACAGTTGCTTTTGGAAAATCAAGATTTAGGATTTCGGATCATGACTGTGCGAGAGTATCTGGCTCACGATGTGACGGAATTTTTGCCAGAAATGGTTTGTACTGGCATTCAACAGGCGAATATGGAACACAGACGCCAGCATTTAGAGCGAACTACGCAACTTAATTGGTCTGTTCCTAGCAGTAATCCTGAAACATCAATAGATTCTGAACCGAATCTGGATAATTTGTCGAGTTAATCGATCGACAAGTGCGATCGAACACACACCTTAGAGATACAAAAAATGAAGACTTTACCTAAAGAGCGTCGTTACGAAACTCTGTCCTATTTGCCCCCGCTGACAGACGCCCAAATTGCCAAACAACTCCAGTACATCCTGGATCAAGGCTACATTCCCGGCGTAGAATTCAACGAAACCTCTGCTGCTGAAATGCGCTACTGGACTTTGTGGAAGTTGCCTTTGTTTGGTGCTCGCAGCGTCCAAGAAATCATGGCTGAAGTTCAAGCTTGCCGTCAAGAAAATCCTAGCTGCTACATCCGCGTCATGGGTTTTGACAACGTGAAGCAATGCCAAGTGCTGAGCTTCATCGTGCACAAGCCTAACACCAGAGGCTACTAAAAAGTATTGGCTGACTAATCTAAATTTTAGGTTAACAGTCATTGCAGATTGGAGGCGGGGAATTTTCCCTGCCTCTTTTTTTATAGTTTGCAAATAGCTTTTAACACTTGCAGCAACAAAATTGAAGAGTCGGACTCCATCAGGTTTAGCAAAGGCATTAACTGATAGGTTGGGTTATTGCCCCCCACAATATTGACGAACTGATAGTGCATTCCGTTTGTTGTCAAGCCCCAGATTGTATCCTGATATTTTAAATTTTGATAAGCATAGGTTAGCAATTGGGATAAACCCATCAATGCGTTGATTGCAGAATTTTTACTTTCAATGGCCAAAACCCAAAAATATGTATCGCTTATGATGGGTTTTATCCTGTTGACAGCTAAAATATCAAATCTTCCTTTAATGATAGTATCTTCATCTTCAATGTTAATTTCGGCGATGTCTTGTTCTAAACTAATTTTAATCGGGCGGCGGTAGAAGCCAGCCAATCGCATTAGGGGAAAGGTAGTCAGAGCTTTTACCAGTCCTTCAGAAACTCGATCAGTTGAAATGTAGTCATCGAAGTCCTCCCTAATTTGTATAATTTCTTGCTGTTCGTGTTCTGTGATATCTTCAAGGGATAACAGAGAGGTAAATGAGTTAGTGTACTGTTTTTGAAAGCCGAACAGACGGTGTACTTCTGCTAACGTTAGGTTTTTGGCATTAATAGTTGTCATAGTTGGATAGTTATTTAAGTTTTAGTTAGAATTCTAACATATAGCAATCATTGCATCATTTGTGAATTTCTTACTCCTGAGCGAGCGGGTTCGGGGAGGGTTGGGGTGGGGTAAAAAATTTACGACTCCTGCAAGGATTGCTATAGAGATTGCGGTAGTCAACTTGCACAAGTACCGGAATGATAAGTAGCACAAGTACCGGAATGATCAGGAGGACACCGCGCCTGGTCATTTCCCTACTCCATAATCATCAATCTTCCTTTTCTGATGTAACCATCGCGCGATTAATTGTAGGGAAAGGGCCAGGCGCGGTGTCCAGAGTTTGGGTAATCTCTAATCTATCCTTTTCCTTTCCATCACCATCCCATCAACTATTTCATAACCCCAATAAAACTGTCGATTGGCCAACTGCTGGGCCATGTCATATTCGCCTAAATCGCAGAGTTCAACTAATGTTTGATATCCTTCCTCTTTTTCTCGCTGCAACCTTTGCTGCTGGAGTTTTTCTCTTTCGATTTGTGAAGGATTCGGTCGCTCGACCCCCTGGGGATTGATATCGCTAATTGGTTGCATAGTTGTCTTATTAAAAAGGGATAGATTCTACTATTTCACCGTCAACTATTTCGTAACCCCAGTCTGGGTTAGCAGCGATTTGTTTTTCAACTATACTTCGACCGAGAGGGGTTTTGTAAGCTTTTTGCAAAGAAGAAATACTGGGAATTTCCCCCGGCGTTGGCGATTCTTTTTCTTCAATTTTTGGCGGTTCGGGAATCGGGTCGGATGTGGATTGATTCAGGGCAAATTGCGGCGCGATCGCCCCTAACTTCCGCATTACGCTATCCTTGGTGATTTGAGGTTTTTCGTTGAACGAAGAGGGCAAATACGGGGTGTCAACGCCTTGGTTTTTGGCTTTCAGTGCATCATCAGCAAGGCGATCGCACTTTCGCAAAAATCCCTCCCACAAATCTTTGCCCAAAACCGGGTTTCTCAAATCAGCACGGGCTTTAGATACTGCTGCTTCCAGCGGTTCGCCTTTGTGCACGTAATACTGAATTCGCTCTTCTTCAAAGGCAGGATAAGGCACTTCCGGCTCGATTTCCCAATCTCGCTTAACTTTCTGACTTTCTCCTAAAGGAATTCCGGCGATAAATTCATCCCAAAAAGTCGAGGTTAAGCCTTTTGTCATGCTGTCAATAATTTTAAATGCCCATCCAGAAGGATTGCCAAATCCTAAGTTGCGCTCTTGAGCATATGCTTCTAAAGCTCGCTGAAAGTTGTGCAGTTGTTCTTGAGAATTCCAAGGGCCGCTAAATCGGTAATTCGGGGTGACAGCAACGGCTATTTGCTGGCGAGGTTGCCCGAAATATTTGTCGGTTTTAACTGCCTGATTTGGGGGTGATGTTTCGCAGAAGATTTCTACAGGGGGAGTGTGAGTTTCGTGGCTTATCTGTGTTATGATATCTGGCGGATTCGGTGTCCAAAAGTTATTGAATTTTTCCTCGAAAGCGTCAATGTCCGCCCAGAGTTGTATGGTGTCCGTGTTGGGATTTGTTAATTTTTCTTTCAGGAGCGATCGCACTTTTAGCAGGCGTCTCGCGAGTTCTTGTTCTTCGTGATTCAAACCAGTGGCTTTTTCTATTTCGCTGCTGTTAGTTTTCACCCATTCGCCGGAGTTGGACTGTTGTGATTGCCATTGCAATAATTGGCAAAGAAAAATGCTGGCCGCGACTCCGCCGGTAATTGTGGCGAGTTTGGGATAGTAGATGGCGGGATTTCCTAGATTTCCTAAAAATATTCCTATTTTCATTTTGTATATTCCTAAGTCCCGTAATAGTAGGGTGCGCCGAAGAGCATCTTACCTCGACTAAACTAGCATTGAGAAACTTAAGATTTTCTTTAAGCTTCTGTCTATTCCCGACTGAATGGAGTTCCTAGAGTAAAAACGGGGATCGCTTATTCGATCGCCTGATTGACATGGCTGAGTTAAACGTAATAATAAATTATTTACTGTATCCTCCCAAAATGAATCCAGAACGCCAAGAGGCTTATTTGAACTTGATCGAGCGAGTGCTTACGTGTCCCAACGGTCAAGAACCGGAGGTTTTGAGTTCGTATTCCGATTTAATTGATGCGGGATTTGTGCAAATGCTCATCCAGATATCGGCTTCAATGGCCCGCGAAGGTGACGAAGATACTGCCAATTTTTTAGGGCAACTTGCTCGTTTGCTGGGGAAATCTTTGCGTTTGTCGCCGGATTTGAGGCCGGCTGGGTACAGTAGTGCAAAGGGGTAGAGAAGAGTAAGAGTTGCGATCGCCTCGGTATATCCTGTTTTATAGCAAATCCGCGCTAAAAATTTCTAACAGGGGGCGATTGAAATCGCTCAAGAGTCCAACTTTCGTCCAAGCGCTGGCGCGCAGCCACGCGCCTTCGCGGACTGACAATAAAGGAGATTTTTTAACCCAGATTTAGTAGGATGTTTTATAAAATGGCGGCGAGCTTAACTGTATCGATGGCTTCACAGTTTATATTCAAGAGGCTCGCAAAAATTATCCACCCCCGTTTTAAATACATAAATAATCACCGATGTCACCAAAATCTCCGGACAAATTTTTGCGGCAACTAAATCTCTAAAAGCTGCATTCAATTGTCCGTTTGTCAACTCTTCTTTAACCTCGGATTTGCAGATAGCAACGCGGCATCTTTTAGCTAATCCATCTAACCAATTTTCTGAGATATTCGGTTCTTGTCCTGCTTGAATTGCTAGAGATATCGCTGCATCTTCGATGTTACCTTCGCAATCTTCGATTGCGTCTAGGGCTTTTAGGGCTTCGGGATATTCGGCTAATTGCGAGCGAAATTGGGCAATTTGTTGGGAGGTAATAATCACCATATTATTTTCTGTGTACTCTGGTAGCGGGATTAGTTTAGCAATTAAAGTGGATATTATAGCATTTTTTTGAGTGAGGGTGGAATTGGGCGATCACACTTAATGACATTTTTCACTAATCTTTGGGACTTGTAATAGTTCGCCTGGGGTTTAAACCTGTGTCAAAGCTTAAGGGATATTGCATAGAAATGATGTTAAATGCGAGCAATATCTAGCCTTTTGGTCCTAATCCGCCTGGGGTTTAAACCCATTTCAAAG
Source organism: Microcoleus sp. S13C4 (assembly GCF_036700865.1). NCBI lineage: Bacteria > Bacillati > Cyanobacteriota > Cyanophyceae > Oscillatoriales > Microcoleaceae > Microcoleus > Microcoleus sp. S13C4. Next base: position 86,942 of record NZ_JAUBPS010000008.1, on the reverse strand, counting down.
TTTAACTATTTTTGCAGAGGACTGATGTTAAATTAGATTATTTTCATCGTTCATTGACAAAAAGCAGCGCTAAAATAGGTTGGCATGACTCATATTTATAGGTAGTTAGGAAAAATGACAACTGTTATTTTAAACTTAGATACTGTCGAACTAACAGACGAACAGTTTTACCGTTTATGCCAGATGAATCGAGATTGGCAATTTGAACGGACACCTAAAGGAGAAATCATTATTATGTCACCCGTAGCAGGGTAAGCGCATCTAATTTTGTATTTAAAAATACAGATTATTGCACCCACTTGTAGATTGATAGAGACAATTTGAGTATCAAAGATGTTATGTAGTATGCTTGTAAGAAAAAAGTGTCTATCTTACTTAACAGGTCAGTCTTATGGCATCAGGTTTCAAATCTCGAAAACACAGGATTAAAAGCTCAAAAAGATTGAGTATAGCTCAGGCGACTGCACTGACAGAAAAAATGGCATTAGTATTTGGTGATATCAAAGACCCTCGTGTAGAAAGAACGCGTGTCCATACATTAACAGATATTTTGAGCGTTGGAATATTGGCAGTAATTGCAGGAGGTAATGGATGGGAAGACATGGAAAATTATGGATTAAGTAAATGTGAATGGTTGGAGCAGTTTTTAGCTTTACCAGGAGGTATCCCAAGTGCAGATACATTTCGACGAGTCTTTGAACGCATTAATCCCAAAGTATTTGAGCAATGCTTTCGACGTTGGATAGAATCGATAGTTGAGGTAGTAGGGGCGCAGGTAATTCCCATTGATGGTAAGACTATCAAAGGCTCATACGATAGAGAGCAGGGGAAATCAGCTTTACATCTAGTGAGCGCTTGGTAAAGTCAATATCGTCTTGTTTTAGGACAAGTAAAGGTAGCAGATAAATCTAATGAAATTACTGCAATTCCTGCGTTATTAGAGTTATTAGATATGGCGGGATGTATTATTACGATTGATGCAATGGGTACGCAAACAGCCATTGCATCCCAAATTTTTTATGCTAAAGCTGATTACGTTTTAGCCCTTAAAGCTAATCATCCTACACTTCACGGACAAGTAAAAGATTGGTTTGAGCAACAATTGTCTCAAGGGTTTGAAGGTATTATCTATAGTTATGACCAACGAGTAGAGCGAGGCCACCATCGGACTGAAAAACGCTCCTGTTGGTGTGTTCCTATTTCTCAATTACCCACTTTACATAACCAAAAAGATTGGGTGGGTCTTCAATGTGTTGTCATGGTAGTCCGGGTCAGACATCTTTGGAATAAAACTACCCATGAAGTTCAGTTTTATTTAACGAGTTTGGAATGTAATGCTCATAAAGTGGGGCAAGCTATCCGTCTACATTGGGGTATTGAAAATGGTCTGCATTGGACTTTAGATGTCACCTGGAATGAAGATGCTTGTCGCGTCCGTACTGGTCATGGGCCACAAAACCTAGCCTTGCTGCGACGAATTGCTCTTAATGCTTTAAATCTGGAGCAATCTTGCAAACGTAGTAATCGCCAAAAATCCCATCGCGCCGCTATGGATAATAACTATATGCTGACTATTCTCGCTGCTTGTTTATTCCCCCATGATGATGCCTCTCAACCCGCTTGTCAATAGCCTTTGAGATGCGCTTACCCTGTCACCCGTAGGCGGAGTCAGCGGCAATCGAGAAGCCGATTTAATTACAGAGTTGGGCTTGTGGAACCGTCAAACGCTGTTAGGGAGAGTATTTAGTTCTTCAACAATTTTTCGGTTGCCTAATAATGGAGACAGATCCCCTGATGCCGCTTGGGTTAGCTTAGAAAGATGGTCTGCTTTAACAGAAGAACAACAAGAGAAATTTCCGCCAATCTGTCCTGATTTTGTCATAGAATTGCGATCGCGCACAGACCCGCTGCGGCCGCTTCAGGAGAAAATGCAGGAGTATCTAAACAGTGGCTTGCGGTTGGGTTGGCTCATTAATCCTCAAGACGAACAAGTAGAAATTTATCGCCCTTCTCGCGAAATAGAGATTGTACAATTTCCTGTGACTTTATCGGGAGAAGATGTCTTGCCCGGATTTGTTCTTAATTTGCCGATGATTTGATATTGTATCAAATTTTTCCTGTTTCCAACTGTATTTTCTTCGGACAAATATCATCATCGTACCAACCAGTCAAAGCCACCGCCAAAGCATCCGCCGCATCATCCGGTTTCGGAATATAACCCAACTCTAACTCCCGCGCCACCGCCTCTTGCACTTCAGATTTATCCGCATTACCGCGGCCGGTCAAAGCTTGCTTAATTTGAGCCGGCGTAAACTCAAATAGTGGCACTCCACACTGCGCTAATACTAGCGTCAAAACGCCCCGCGCTTGCGCTACAAGTATGGTATTTCCCATCTTGTAAAAAAACAGTTTTTCGGCAATTGCTAGATCAGGTTTAATCTGTTCAATTACCTCGTGCAAATCGTCGTAAATTGTTTTCAACCGCTGTCCCATTTCCTGTTTTGGCGTTGTTTGTATGACGCCGCAATCAATCAGGGAAACGCTGTTTTTATCTTGTTTGCCGGGGACAATTTGACAGGAAATTGCCCCGTAGCCAAGATTTGCTAAGCCAGGATCTAATCCTAAAATTCGTTTTTCCATTGCCAGAATTAGTAATTGGAAATGGGGAATTAGGTATGAAAATTTGGGAAGGTTTCATCACCACCAATTACCCATTTCCAATTACCAATTACCCATTACCCCTCAGTTGTTTCTAGGCCGAATACCCGATCGAACACTTTAGTCACTTTATACCCCGAATCTATTGATTCTAGCGGGTCTTTCCGCAATCGGTGCCGCAAACACAGAGTCATCACCCGGCGAATATCGTCCACAGTCACCTCCGTGCGGCATTCCAAAGCCGTGAAAGCTTTCGCAGCCCGATTCGTCACCAAATCGCCCCGCAGCCCGTCTACGTCCAATTCCGCGCAAACTTGGGAGATTTTTACCCGCAACTCTCGATCGATAGTTACCGATTTCAACCTTTCCTGAGCTTCCACCAACTTCTGCTGCATATCATCTTGTTCGTGCTGATATTTCGCGAGAAACTCCGGCGGATTTTGGTCAAAACTCGATCGCTGTTCGACAATTTCCACTCTTAAATTCGGGTCTTTTACAGTCCGAATTTCTGCGTGCATCCCGAATCTGTCGAGCAACTGCGGCCGTAATTCTCCTTCTTCTGGATTACCGGAACCGATTAGAATAAACTTAGCCGGGTGGCGGATCGAAATGCCTTCTCTTTCAACAGTATTCCAACCGCTGGCGGCCGAGTCGAGCAAAACATCGACTAAATGATCGTCGAGCAAATTGACTTCATCAACGTACAGAATGCCGCGGTTAGCTTTAGCTAAAAGCCCTGGTTCAAAAGCTTTAACTCCTTCTGACAAAGCTTTCTCGATGTCGATCGTACCGCAAACTCGGTCTTCGGTAGCGCCCAGAGGCAAGTCTACCATTTGAACTTTCTTGCGCGCAATTTTAATGTCAGTTTGAGATAAAGTGCGATCGCGCACCTCATCACTCATCAAATCTGGATCGCTGGGATGACTGTTGAAAGGATCGTCAGCCACCACCTCAATTTCCGGCAGCAAATCAGTGAGGGCGCGGATTGTGGTAGATTTACCAGTACCTCGATCGCCCATAATCATCACCCCGCCAATTTTGGGATCGATGACATTCAACAGCAGCGCCAGTTTCATCTCCTCCTGGCCAACAATCGCAGTGAAGGGAAAAACAGCGCGGCGCGCTGGGGTAGCGGTAACGGTTGGTAGAGCGCCCGCATTTAGGGTATTGCTGACTTCGGCAGTAGGACTCACAGGATAACTCAAAATATAATAATTGCTTGTTTATTGTGACATACAAGCGGACAACAGTCGATCTGCAGCCTTGAAATCCAAGTACAGAGTTTCTCTGATTCCTCTCAAAACGTCGCCAAAAACAGACTATTTCTGAGACACAGAACGCGCAAACTCTAAAATTTGTTGCTGACGTTCATCAGACAAACGTTCAACCATCGCAGCTAATAGCTCAGATACAGACAACCAACGCCTTTCTTTCGACTTCCAAACAACTAAAAACTGCTCGGTAGACAGAGTACACAAAGCTATCGTTTCGCCAGAGCTATCGCTAAATTCTACCTCGTAATTTTCATCATCATAACAATCTACAATTGCCCCTCTAACATTCTGGTGCAAATTATATTCAGGCAATGTTACTAACAATTCGACTACATCAAATAATTCGGGCACGATCGTGCTTACCTCCGAACGAATAGCGTTACCAGTCTCGCCCCATTACTACCCGGTTCTACGATCCAACCTGTACGGACAATCCCCTGCTGTCCCTGTGCGCCCACAATTTCCAAGTCTACAGTATGGCGCTGTCCGTGTTTGTCATTTAGTCCTAAAACTGCTTCAGAATCAAGAGTTTTAGCTGAAATCTGTGCTAACAGCAATTCATAGTTTTCTTGGCTAAATCCTAAACGACGCTGAAATATTACAGCTTTATCGCTACCGACTGGATTATCTAAATTAAGAGCATACTCTGTTAATTTTCGAGGATCGATAACGAGATGGCTGACAAATTCTTTCAGCTTCATGTTTGTTTACATAACACTAATTTTAGCATCCAACAGATTAAAGAGCTGTTTTGGGAACCCGATCGACTTTCAATTTTAGCTCTAACGTACAATAACTAATAACTAATAACCCACAACTACCACTGCGGCTCGGAAGCCATCAAAGCAGTCGCAGCCTCGCTCGGTAACGGCTTAGCAAAAAAATAACCCTGACCGTATTCACAGCCGATCGACCTCAACCTAGCTAATTGTGCCGCCGTCTCCACACCCTCAGCAATCACATCCATACCCAAAGCATGAGCCAGCGCCACAATCGTCCGCACGATCGCCACATTCTCCCCCTCGCTTTCGAGCTCCATTCGCCCCACAAACGACTTATCAACCTTCAAAGTATCCGTAGGAAACCGACTCAAATAACTCAAGGACGAATAACCCGTGCCAAAATCATCAATTCCCAAATTCACATTTAACGCTTTCATCTGCTTCAAAACCCCGATCGCCGACTCCACATCCTCCATCACCACACTCTCAGTAATCTCCAACTTCAAACTCTCGGCACTCAAACCAGTTGTTTGCAAAATCATCTGAATGCGATCGACCAAATCCGGTTGAGCAAACTGCTTCCCAGATAAATTTACACTCATAATCAAAGGTCGATCGAAATCAAACATTTCCTCCCACAGCCGCAACTGCCGGCAAGCCTCCTCCAGCACCCACTCGCCCAGCGGCACAATTGCCCCCGTTTCCTCAGCCACCGGAATAAACTTTATCGGCGAAATCAAACCGCGCAGCGGGTGTTGCCAGCGTACCAAAGCCTCAAACCCAATAATCCTCCCGCTTGCCAAAGATACAAACGGCTGGTAGTGCAGCAAAAACTCCCCACGCTTTACGGCCATCCGCAAATCTGTCTCCAACTGCAACCTCTCCACCGCCAAAGCGTGCATCGAAGCATTAAACACCTGATACCTTCCCGTTCCCAAAGCCTTCGCCCGGTACATCGCCGTGTGGGCGTCCCGCAGCAAGTGTTCCGGCTGTTCCCTCACAGTAGCAGCGGGTTCGCCCCCGATGGCAATCCCGATGCTTGCCGTCACAAATACCTCCTGCCCCTTCAACTCAAAAGGCACAATTAAAGCTTGGTGAATGCGATCGGCCAAATCCACCGCACTGCCAACATCAACATTCCTCACCAAAATCGCAAAATCGTCACCCCCCACCCGCGCCACAGTATCCGCGCGACCAATACTTGCCCTCAACCGCTGCACCACCGACATCAGCAGTTCGTCCCCCGCCAAATGACCCAAAGAATCATTAATCACCTTAAACCTGTCTAAATCCAAAAACAGCACCGCAAACAGATAGCTGCGGCGGCCCCTAGTATTGGCGATCGCCCGCCCCAGACAATCCACGAACAAATCCCGGTTGGGCAAACCCGTCAGAGAATCGTGAAAAGCATCGTAAAGCTTCCTGTAAGCGCTGACGCCACCACCCGTCAACACCAAACCTAAAGCCGGCGACACCAGCGGCACCCACCCACCCCCAGTAAAAATCCCAAAACTAATTCCCAACAGACCCATCAACGCCACACCCCCAACTAATCCCGCCCTCGCAGGGTGCTGAATCCGCCAAGCCACAAACCCGCCAACCATCGCCCAAGCACTGTTCCACAAAATTTCCGCCCATTCTGGCCACACCCAAAACAGCGATCGCCCATCCAAAACCGCACTCAATATTTGGCTGAGCATTTGCGCGTGCACCAGCACCCCCGGCATTTTCGGACTTTGCTTTTTAACCGGGCTGTAGGGCGTCAAAAACAAATCTCTGGTACTCGGTGCCGTCGTCCCGATCAACACAATCTTGTCCCTTATCCAACTCGGGTCAACTTCTCCGTTCAACACCTGCCTGATACTGACTTGTCGCGCCACCTGCTTGCAAGAACGGTATTTGAGCAGAATTTGGTAGCCTCTGGCGTCAATATTTGCATAGCCACCGCTGTCAGAAGTTAAAGGCACAAATTCTGCTTTGCCCCAGTTGATTTGCTTGGGATTAATAGGGCTATTTTTTGGCAGCAGTCTGTCTTTGAGATACAACAAAGCCACTTGCATAGAAAACGAGAAAGCAGTATTCTTCTCTGCTTGGGAGACGAAAAGTAAATTGCGGCGCACAACGCCGTCAGCATCGAGCACGAAGTCGTTAAAACCAACCCGATTGGGCGGTATCCCCGGAGGTGCCGGCACTCCTGGACTTTCTGAATCGCTCAATTTGGCGATCGCCACCACATTCGCTGCTTTCAGCCCGGCCAGCAATTCTTGGTGTCCCGGTGGTTGAGGCAAATCCCGGTACAAATCCAAACCGATGACTTTTGGCTGATACTTTTGCAGTTTTGTCAAGGTTTGAGCGATCGCCTTGTCGGAAATCGGAAATCTCCCCAAAGCTTGAATATCGGCCTCAGAAATTGCCACTACCAGCAGCCGCGGATCGGGGCCGGAATCTGGCTGCAAGCGCACTAACGAGTCAAAACTCGCCAATTCCAAGCTCTGCAGGCCTCCCAACTGCCGAACTCCTATATTTAGCAGCATTACAGTCGCGCCCGCAAGCATTGCAGGCAAAATCCTGACCCGTCGGTTTTGAGAACTCAGGTCGAAGCCAGTTGCGACAGACATTACAGAGCGAAGATTCCGAGAGAAGTTGGCAATCACAGAAAAAATATGTCGGTGCAAATTAGCTTTGCACAAGTCTGTTCTTACAGAATTGGGCTTAATATGAGATTGAATATAATTTTTTCAGAACTTGTGCCGCAACCGAGTTTCTTTAAGCTAATAACTCGATTTGGCAAAGTATTTCTCGGATGGGAAGCGGGTTTTTGAAGATTGGCCGACAAATTCTGTCTTTAATTCCTTGTTTCCCCAAATTCCCACAAGCGTTAAAATTTAGTCGATCGAACTTTCAGGATATTTTTGAGATTATGGCGAATCAACTTCCGATTCCGGTGATTGTTAACGGTGCCGCAGGCAAAATGGGCCGCGAAGTAATTAAGGCGATCGCCCATGCGAGTGACATGACCTTATTTGGGGCTGTAGACCGCTCTCCTGAGTGCCTCAACGCCGATGCCGGGGAATTAGCCGGATGCGGCCCGTTAGAAGTTCCCATCACTGACGACTTGCAAGGAATGCTGGTATTAGCAGCTCAGGAAAAGCAGTTAGGCGTGATGGTAGATTTTACGCACCCGAAGTCTGTTTATGAAAACGTGCGATCTGCCATAGCTTACGGCATTCGCCCAGTAGTCGGCACTACCGGATTGAGCAGCAAGCAAATTGAAAACTTAGCTGAATTCGCTGATAAAGCCAGCACTGGCTGTTTGATTATACCCAATTTCTCGATCGGCATGGTTTTGCTCCAACAAGCCGCCGTCACGGCATCTCAGTATTTTGAACACGTAGAAATTATCGAGCTGCACCACAATCAAAAAGCCGACGCTCCCAGCGGCACGGCGATTCAAACTGCCCAAATGTTAGCAGAAATGGGAAAAACTTTCAATCTGCCAGAAGTTGAGGAAACCGAAAAATTAGCCGGAGCTCGGGGTTCAGTCGCCGATGAAGGGATTCGGATTCACAGCATCCGTTTACCCGGTTTAATTGCCCACCAAGAGGTAATTTTTGGTGGGGCTGGTCAAGTTTATACTTTACGACATGATACGAGCGATCGCGCTTGTTATATGCCAGGAGTGTTGCTGTCTATACGCAAAGTCCTTGAACTGCGATCGCTCGTTTACGGCTTAGAAAAGATATTGTAGGTAATTGGTAATTGGTAATTGGTAATTGGTAATTGGTAATTTGTTACTACGGCCAACTGCCAACTGCCAACTGCTAACTGCCAACTGCCAACTGCTAACTGCCAACTGCCAACTGCCAACTGACTAATTATGCTAATTCCCTTAACCCGCGAAACCTTTAAAGAACTAATTCCCGCCGTCGCCACGGGAGCGCAATACAAATATATCTGGGGCAAACCGCCTGATTTTTTGAGGCGAATGTTAATCTCTGCCGTCACCGTAGTTTTCGTCCTGGTAGTCTACAACTTCGTCGGTTCCGATGTCGGGCCGCTAGTTTTAATCACCGGATTGATAGCTGGTTTGTACTGGCTGTGGGGGCCGATTTTGTGGGCGAGTTTGCGGAATGCAGAATGCCGCAAATATCAATACTGCGGTTTTTGGCAAGGACGAGTTTTGGATATTTACATCACAGATGAAGTCACAAGTCAAGAAGAAACTGTCAATCAAAAAGGACAACTCGTAATTGTTGACAACCTAGAACCGCGAATTAATTTAGAAGTTGGCGACAAAACCGGATTTACCACTACACTTCGAGCTCCCTTGCGGAAAGATCACCAAGGAATTGCCCCCGGCCAAGCTGCTTTAATGTTAATCATGTCAAATCAAGAAGATTTGGGCCGGATTGCCAAAGTTTCAGATATTTACATTCCCAGCCGCGACGTGTGGGTGAGCGACTATCCTTATCTGCGTAGGGATTTGTTTGTCGAGATGAGCGAACAAATTAAAAAAGGCAGGAAAAAAGACCGCGATCGCACTAATCAAAGCAGAGATGTAAAAAGGCGATCGCCCGCTGATTATTAATTAATAAAACAGAGTCCCTAATCCACGTTAAAGATTGTACTCGGCGGTTAAAAACGTCCCGTCTAATAAAGAAGTTTTCAAGGCGGATTTGGTATTAATTTCGGCTCGAAGGTCGAGTTTTCGGACGCCAGAAAAATTCAGACAGCTTCATTTTTGGTTGACCTAGCCGTTTGCGCCACCCTTCCATATAAGTGTAAAATACCGGAGTAAGATACAGGGTTAAAACTTGCGAAAACAACAATCCACCGACGATCGCAATTCCCAACGGACGGCGCGATTCGGAACCGCTACCAACTCCCAGGGCGATCGGCAAAGTTCCAATTAAAGCCGCCATCGTCGTCATCATAATCGGACGGAAGCGGACGATGCAGGCTTCGTAAATGGCATCAAACGCGCTTCTGCCTTCTTTGCGCTGTTTCTCGATCGCAAAATCTACCAGCATAATACCGTTTTTCTTGACAATTCCCACCAGCAGAATAATCCCGATAAACGAATAGAGATTGAGTTCAACCTGAAAGATTACCAGCGTTAACAGCGCACCAAATCCGGCTGACGGCAAACCTGACAAAATTGTCAGCGGGTGAATGAAATCCTCGTACAAAATGCCGAGAATTAAATAAATCACCACAATAGAAACCACCAACAACCAACCTAAATCGTTAAAAGATTGGTTGAATACCTGTGCTGCACCTTGGAAACTTGTTGTCACTGACGGCGGCAAAACATCCTTTGCAACTTTCTCGATAGCTGCGGTTGCTTGATTCAGTGATGTGCCTGGAAGAGTGTCAAAGGAGATTGTAGCAGAGGGCAATCCCGTTAGGTGATTGACGGTTAGCGGCCCGACTGTTTGGGTGACATTTGCGATCGCACTTAGCGATATCATTTGTCCGGTGTTCGATCGCACGTAAAGCATCGACAAAGCACTCGGATCGCGCTGAAACTCAGGCTTTAGTTCTAACACAACCGTAAATTGATTGTTCGGAGTATAAATCGTCGAAACCTGTCCTGAAGCGTAAGCTGCGCTGAGGGTTTTTTGCACTTGTTGAGCACTAACGCCGACGGTTGCGGCTTTGTCGCGATCGACTTTAACTTGAAGCTGAGGCGTGCTCAGTTGCAAATCGCTATCCACACCGCGCAATCCCGGTAGCGTTTTGACTTTAGCTAACAATTCCGGCACCGCTTGACGCAGCGCTTGCAAGTCTAAACTTTGCACCGTAAACTGATATTGTGAATTTGTTTGTTGACCGCCGATCGGAATCGCAGCAGGAGAGCGTAAAAAAGCTTGAATGCCGGGAATTCCGCGCAATTTAGGAGTGAGTTGTTGGATGATTTCGTCGGCACTGAGGCGGCGCTGCGATCGCGGTTTGAGCCTAATGGTAATGCGTCCGTTGTTCGCAGATGCGTTCGGACCGCTCGCACCTACGGTTGAGTTTAACGCTGCGATGTTGGGATTTTTCCGAATGATATCAACGATTTGTTGTTGGTGAAGCAGCATATCTTCAAAGGAGATATCTTGCGCTCCTTTTGTGTTAGCCATCAGTTGTCCGGTGTCTTCAGTCGGAATAAAGCCTTTCGGAACCAGAACGAACAGATAAGCCGTAAACACCAGCAGAATTACAGAACCAATCAGCGTCATGAAACGGTATTTCAAAACAGGCTTTAGCGTCCATTCATATCCTTGTAGCAACAGCTCGAATCCCCGCTCTGAAAGGTGGTAGAAGCGGTTTTTTTGGTGTTGGTGGGACGATTTGAGAAATCGACTGCACAACATCGGCGTCAGGCTCAGAGAAACAAATCCCGATACCAAAATTGCCACAGAAATTGTTACAGCAAATTCGTGGAACAACCGACCGATTAACCCGCCCATAAACATGATGGGAATAAATACGGCGACCAATGAAAGCGTCATTGAAACAATGGTAAAACCAATTTCTTTTGACCCTTTTAATGCTGCTTCTAGCGGTGCTTCTCCCATTTCTTGGTGGCGAACAATATTTTCGAGAACCACGATCGCATCATCCACCACAAACCCCACTGAAAGCGTCAGCGCCATCAGAGACAAGTTATCTAACGAGTATCCCAACTGATACATCACCGCAAACGTACCGATAATCGCCACAGGCAAAGCTAAACTCGGAATTAACGTCGCTGTGAGGTTCCGCAAAAATAGAAAAATTACTAAGACAACCAGACACACCGACAAAACTAAGGAGAACTTCACATCATCTACAGAAGCCCGAATTGATTGAGAGCGATCGTACATAATTCCCATTTCGATCGATTGGGGAATTTGTTGTTTGAGTGCGGGTAACATTTGCACGATCGAATCGACGATTTCGACAGTATTTCCATCGGGTTGAGGCTGCACTGCCAGCAAGATGGCAGGTTGATTTGTCACATTTTTATCGGTGTACAAATTCAAGACTTTGTTATTCTGCACGTCGTCAATCACGTTTCCTAAATCTTGCAGCCTCACTGCTGCGCCATTTTTGTAAGCAACGATCAGCGAGCGATATTCTGCTGCACGGTTCAATTGACCGTTTACCTGAATTAAATAGCTTTTGTTATCGCCAGAAAGGCTTCCGGTTGGCAAGTTTACATTTCCTTGCGTAACTGCGGTTCTAACTTGATCTAATCCGATTCCCCTGGAGGTCAATTCTCGCGGATCGAGTTGAATCCGCACTGCATATTGTTTCTGCCCGTAAACCTGCACTTGCGCCACACCGTCGATCGCTGAGATGGGTTGTGCGATGGTCACTTCTGCGGCTTCATCCACTTCTGCAATTGGCAGGGTTTTTGAGTACAAATAAAGGTATAGAACCGGCGCAACTGAAGGGTTAACTTTGCGGTAGGTTGGCGGTTTGGGCATTCCCGAAGGCAATGAACCTGCGGCGGCGGCGATCGCAGCTTGTACATCTTTAGCAGCAGAATTCACACTGCGGCTAAAGTCGAATTGTAGGGAAATGTTCGCGCTACCGGTGGAACTGGTGGAGTTAAACGAATTGAGGCCAGCTATTTCAGTGAACTGTCTTTCTAGCGGCGCGGCGACTGAGGATGACATTGTTTCGGGGGTTGCACCGGGTAAGCTAGCAGAGACACTTACAAAGGGATATTCTACGTGAGGCAAGGCGCTAATTGGTAGCAGAAAATAACTCATTAAACCGAAGATTAGGATGCCGATTGTGACCAGTGCGGTCATTACGGGGCGGCGGATAAAGATTTCTGAAAGGTTCATAATTATGAAGGAAGAAGGAAGAAGGAAGAAGGAAGAGGGAAGAAGGAAGAGGGAAGAAGTTGTAGGGTGTGTCGCCCTAGAAAATACTTAACCAAATATCGATAACCTTATGGCGACGCACCTTATACCAGGTTTACTATCCTAAAAATATCTGCGTTTATCTGTGTTTATCTGCTTGACATCTGCGGTTTATGTATCACTCAAAGACTTATGCAATCTTGTCTCTTTAGTTGGGGATCGATCGCAGGCGACGCACCCTACGATTACTCACGATGAGACAGGTGCGTCGCCCGCTAGATTGTCGATATTTAGTTGGGTATTTATCGCAGGCGACGCACCCTACGAATATTTTATAAAGGTTATTTTACCATCCTCATTTAAATGAAAAAACTTGCCGAAAATTCACCTCATTGAGCTTTTTCCGCCACGATTCCATGTAGATGTAAAATACGGGCGTGAGATACAGTGTCAAAACTTGTGAAAACAAAAGTCCGCCGACAACGGCAATTCCTAACGGGCGGCGAGATTCCGAACCCGCACCAACTCCTAGGGCGATCGGCAATGTTCCCATTAAGGCCGCCATTGTGGTCATCATAATCGGCCGAAAGCGCACTAAGCAGGCTTGATAGATTGCTTCCGCTGGTTTTTTGCCGTCGTTGCGCTGGGCTTCGATCGCAAAATCCACCATCATAATGCCGTTTTTCTTAACAATCCCTACCAGCAAGATGATGCCGATGAATGAATAAACGTTGAGTTCAACGCCAAACAACATCAGCGTTAATAATGCGCCAAATCCCGCCGAAGGCAATCCCGACAGAATTGTAATCGGATGGATGAAATCTTCGTACAAAATACCGAGAATTAAATAGATTACCAAAATTGCCACGGCCAACAGAAACCCTAAACTCGGCAGCGAACTTTGAAATACTTGGCTCGCGCCCTTATAATTGGTAGAAATGCTGTCAGGAATTACCGATTTCACGATTTTGTCGATCGCACTATTTGCCGATCCCAGCGCCACCCCAGGAGCGAGGTTGTAGGAAATTGTCGCAGCATTCATCCGCCCGACGTGGTTGACAATTAACGGTGCAATTCCCGGAGAGATTTTGGCAAACGTTGCTAGCGGTACTTGTGTTTGACCGCCAGAAGCATCACTCGAATTACTGCCCGCTGTAGCGATGTAAAGCTGCATCAAAGCATTGGGATATTTTTGATACTTTGGTTCTAGTTCCAAAATAACTTGATACTCGTTGCTCGCACCGTAAATCGTGGAAACTTGGTAAGCGCCATAGGCATTTCTCAGGGTATTTTCAATTTGACTGGCAGTAATTCCTAATGCTGAGGCTTTGTCGCGATCGATATCAACTTTGATTTGAGAAGTCATCTGCAAATCGCTGTTAACATCCTGAATTTCTGGCATTGCTTTCATTTTGTCAACCAGTTGCGGAACGTACTTCCGCAGCGGAATTACATCAGAACTTTGCAGCGCGAGTTGATACAATCCAGTGCTTTGTTGAGTGCCCAGCGGGATTGCCGGAGGATTTTGCAAGAAGACTTGAATGCCGGGAATCTCTGCTAGTTGCGATCGCAAATTCTGCACAATTTCATCGGCTCCCATCTGCCGCTGCGATCGCGCTTTCAGCCGAATAAACAAGCTTCCCGAATTTCCGGCAACTGCCGCCCCGCCGCCATTTGCACTCGCTCCTGCCCCGATATTCGAGTTGACTGCTTCCACATTCGGATCTTCCCGAATCGCGCTAACAACGGCTTGCTGGTGGCGAACTAATTCATCAAAAGAGGCATCTTGTGCAGCTTGAGTAATGCCCGTGATTTGTCCGGTATCTTGACTGGGAATAAAGCCTTTGGGAACCACCACGAACAGTCCAACTGTGACAAACACCATTGCGAAGGACAAAATCATCGTGGTGCGGTGATATTTTAAAACTTTCTTGAGGCTCCAATCGTATAAACTTAAAAAGCGATCGAATACATACTCTGAAGCTCGATAAAGCCGGCTTTGATTGGCGTGATTTACGGGACGCAAAAAACGGCTGCACAACATCGGTGTCAGGCTCAAAGATACAAAGCCTGAAACCAAAATTGAAACAGCAATCGTCACTGCAAATTCATGAAACAAGCGCCCCAATAACTCGCTCATAAATAACATCGGAATAAACACTGCCACCAAGGAAAGCGTCATCGATAAAATCGTAAAGCCGATTTCCCTAGATCCGTTTAGCGCCGCTTCTCGCGGGCTTTCTCCTTCTTCTATGTGGCGGACGATGTTTTCGAGCATGACGATCGCATCATCAACTACAAAGCCGACAGATAGCGTCAGTGCCATCATCGACAAGTTATCTAGCGAGTAGTTGAATAAGTGCATCACCCCAAAGGTTGCGATCAGCGAAACTGGTAGCGCTAAACTGGGAATGACTGTTGCAGACAGATTGCGTAAAAATAAGAAGATTACTAAGATGACTAGGGCGATCGTCAAAACGAGGGTAAACCGAACATCATCCACCGACTCGCGAATCGATTGAGACGCATCGTACATCACCCCAAGATCGATCGAACTCGGAATCTGAGTTTTTAAGTTGGGCAGTAATTTTTGAATCGTCTCTACAACTTCTACAGTATTCGTGCCCGGCTGTCTTTGAATCGTGAGGATAATTGCGCGATCGTTGTTATACCAACTAGCAAGTTGAGTATTTTCTACGCTGTCAACCACTCGCCCTAATTGTTCGAGATAAATAGGCTGTCCATTTTTATACGTCACAATTAAACGGCGGAAGGCTGCTGCATCCTGAAGCTGTCCGTTTGTTTGCACAGTAAAGTTTTTATGGCTACCGGAAAGGCTTCCTGTGGGTAAGTTGACGTTTCCTTGTTCGATCGCAGTTTGCACTTGATCGATGCCAATTTGCCGTGTTGCTAACTGTTGCGGATCGAGTTGAATTCTAGCAGCATATTTTTGAGAACCGTAAATCTGCACTTGCGCCACACCGGCGATTGTCGAAAGCTTTTGCGCTAGATAGGTTTGTGCGTATTTATCAACCTCAGAAAGCGGAAGCGTTGGTGAAGTGAGATAAAGGTAAAGAATTGGCCCGTCGGCGGGATTGACTTTGCTGTAAGTCGGCGGATTTGGCAAATCGTTGGGCATTTGGCCCGAGGCCGAGGAAATTGCCGATTCCACATCTTGCGCCGCATCGTCAATACTGTGGCTGAGATTGAACTGAAGCGTAATTTGAGTTTTGCCGCTGGTACTCGTTGAGGTTAGCGTATCGAGTCCAGCAATGCTAGAAAATTGCTTTTCTAGCGGGCGCGCCACCGATGCAGCCATCGTTTCCGGGCTAGCGCCGGGCCGGGAAGCGCTGACTTGAATTGTGGGATAATCGACGTTTGGCAAATCGCTAATCGGCAGTAAGCGATAACTCATCCAACCAAAAATCAGAATTGCCGCCATCACCAAGGTGGTCATAATTGGACGGCGAATAAACGGTTCTGAGAGATTCATTAGTTATATCAATTCCGGTTTTACCGGAATGACGGTTGACGGTTGACTGTTGACGGTTGACTGTTGACGGTTGACTGTTGACTGTCAGTCGCAAAACTGAATGATGGTTGACTATTTAACCTTCGACTTCGCGATCGGGCAATAACGAAACGAAGTGAAGCAATTGCAGGGGTTTGAGATTACTTCTGTCTGCAAAACAACTTTCGATAATCCAAATATAAAATCGATCGCCCTAGGGATTCTTGCGCGATTTCCATGACTTATTTCCCGATGAATTAGAGTCGCCGCCAGATTTTATACCTGTTTCTTTGGCTCCAGATGTGTCTGAATTATTATTGCCTTTAGTATTATCTGAATTATCTTTAGCATCCGCTGCGGTTTTAATGCGAATCTTGCTACCATCAACCAGATTTGCTTGTCCGTCGGTGACAACTTCATCACCCGCATCCAGACCTTTTTGGATGACAGTTAAGCCGTTGATTGTATTGCTGACAACTACAGGCACATTTTCCACTGTATCGTCTTCTTGGGCGACAAACACGAATTGTCCGTTCGGCCCTGTCTGTACTGCTTGTGAGGGAACAACAATCGCATTAGGTTGTTGACTTAATGTTAGAGTGGTGTTAACAAATTGACCGGGGAAAAGTTTGCCATCTGCGTTATTAAAGTCCCCAATCAGTTGAATTGACCCAGTGGCATTGTCAACCGTATTGTTCACAAATGACAAGGTTCCCGATATCGGACGATTGTTTCCGGCAAAGGTGACATCAACTTTAAGTTTGCCGTTATCCGCGTATTTTTGGATTTGTGGGAGGTTCGATTCAGGAACCGAAAAGGCAACTTGAATAGGATTAATTGTGGAGATTGTCACCAAGGGTTTGTCGGTGCTTGGTTGCACCACATTGCCGACTGTCACCAGAATATTTCCGGCACGCCCGTCGATCGGCGCATAGACCTTGGTATAGGATGATTGCACCTGAGCATTTTTCAAGGCACCGCCGTCTGCACTCAACCCTGCTTGAGAACCCTCGATCGCAGCCCGATCGCCCTCCACGACAGCCCGAGCATTCTCAATCCCCACTAAATCGCTTTTCACCGCCGTCTGAGCATTCTCAATCCCCACGAGATCGCTTTTGACCGCCGTCTCAGCATTGGCGATCGCCACTTCATCACCTCTGACGACTGCCTCAGCATTGGCGATCCCGATGCGATCGCTCTTCACCGCCGTCTCAGCATTGGCGATCGCTTGCTTGTCCAGATCGACCGTTGCCGCAGCGGCTCGGCTGCTGGTAGCGTATTGTTGGGCTTGATCTTGACTGATTACTCCTTGTTTGTAAAGCTCTGCATACCGCTGACTTTGGGCTGCAGCATATTGTGCTTGAGCTTGATCTTTGGCCAAGGTGGCGATCGCTTGCTTAACTGCTCCTTGGTCTTTTTCCAGGGTCATTCTGGCTTGTTCGACGACTCCTTTGTCTTTAGCAAGAGTCATTCTGGCTTGCTGGACAATTCCTTGGTCTTTTTCCAGGGTCGCTTTGGCTTGCTCGACAATTCCTCGGTCTTTGTCAAGGGTTGCTCTGGCTTGTTCGACAACTCCTTGATCTTTAGAAAGGTTGGCTGTGGCTTGTTGCACCTGTGCTTGGCTTTTTGCTACGATTCCTTGAGCTTGCTGGATCGAGGCAGTTTGAGAGCGATCGTCGATCGAAAACAGCAGTTGTCCTTTCTTAACTTCTTGCCCTTTCTTGAAATAAACTCCTGTAATCCGCCCGCTAGCTTGTGGTGTCACCGAGACAGTAGAACTCGATTGCACGTTGCCGATCGCTTGCAACTGTATCGGAACCGTTTTTTTCGTTACTGTTGCCACTGTCACCGGAGTTATTTGCAGTCTGCCGCTGCGGCTCGGTTTTTCCGCTTTAGGAGCGGTCGATCGCTGCCAAACCAAAAATCCCAACCCACCTACCAGCAGCAAACCCAGCAAAAACAGCGCAATCCGCCCTTTCGCTAGCACCTTTTCCGTCTTCGGTGGTTTTGCTAGAACCTTTTCCGTCGGTTCGCTCCCCGGCAATGTTGGAGCTTCCTGAGAAACTTCAGGGAGAGCGTCTTTCGGAGTTTCACTAACAATTTCTACGTTGTGCGTCGGTTGCTCGTTCAGCTTCAGATTTTCGTCAGAAACTTTAGGGCGAGTTCCATTCCGACTTTCACTAATAATTTCCTCGATCATCACAAACCTCCTTTGTAACTAACATCTTGCACTCTTCTAAAAAACAGGCTTTCCGGTCTATTCTACAGGAGATGAATTTTCTTGTGGAACAGGCATCTTTCCTGTTCATAAAAGGCTTATTGACAATGGTGCAAAAGGTGAGCAACATCTCAGTTGTAACTAACATCTTGTATCATTTATCATTCTCAAGAACAGGCATCTTGCCTGTTCTACAACAGATCACTTTTCTTGTGGAGTAAGCCGGAGAACCCCCGCAAGTCCTGTATCAGTTTCGCCCTGCAAGTTGCCCAATCAGAACGTTATTGCGAGCTTGTTTGAGACTGCTTTTGCCCCCGAGGATAAGCAGCCTTGAGAATTTGTTTAATTTTTGTCTTTTGTTCGGCGGTGAGATTTAGCTCGGACAAAGCTTTCCGCATTCTTTCACCTCCCTTGACTTTAGTTTCTAACTGTTGTGCCTGCTCTGGCGTCAACACCGCTTCGACTTGTTTGCGAAGTTCCTCGCGTTTCTGTGCGCGTTCTGCATCCGTTGCTTTCGGTTGCCCTGAACTTGGAGTTGCAGTCGCCGCGACAGGTTGAGCCGCTTGGGAGGAAACTGAATCCGCCTTCGCTTGGTCGGAACTTACTGGATTGGCCGCCGTCGTGTCAGGTTGGGTAGCTTCAGAGGCATTGGATTGCGTACAAGCAGACAAACCGCCTACCAAAAGTGCACCGACTAGGACAAGTGCTGGTGCGATCGTTGTTCTTTTCATGATTCACTGCGCCTAATTAACCTTCACCACCAAATCTTATAGGCTAAAATCAGCCAGCGCATGACCCAAGACTCCTAAATTGACCAGTCAAAAAGCACTTTGCGGTTGTGACTTTTTTCCTAGTCCCAAATGCCAAAATCAGCCGAAAAGGCTCTAGCGCGATCCTTGGCAAATTCGCTAAGCTGCTACACATAACTTGTCTGTTCTGGCAAAAGGGGAGCGCGGGAGAGCGCAAGAGTGGGAGAATTGCTCAATGACCAATTCCCTCAACATTCATGCGTTAAATCCCGATCGCGTGCTTCGTTGCCGAACTTCCTTCTGAACATAAGGGGGTAACGTGTTTTTTGACTCCAAGATACCTTTTACAATTAGGTCAGCGACCTTGCTTGAATCGCTCCAGCTTTTGATGGGGAAAAGTTCTATGATTCGCTTGACCTATCCGTCCTTTCGTTTATTGCTTTATTTGGAGTGGCTGCTGCTGGCGACGGCAGCCTTGATGGAAGTGCTGCATCCGTTTCAGTCGCTCTGGTCGCTGCTGTTACGGGTTGGCGCGATCGCACTTTTCGGCGCGATCGGGTTGCGTTTGCCAACCGTTCGGTTAGGTAGAAAAGTTTTATTTACAGCCCTAGAATTTGGCTTGATTTTGTTGCCAATTGTCGAGGAAGGGTTATCGAGCCGATCGAGCTTTTTGCTTTTTCTCGTGCTGCTAATGCGTAGTTGTATGATTTTCTGCCAGCCGGGGCAAGTGATTGTCTTGGGTTTAGCCCTGCTTTCCTATAGTTCGCTGTTGTTATCAAAACCAATTTTACCTGAGAAAATTCGGGCAACTGTTTGGGAATGGCGATTTAGCAATGTGTTATTATTTGGCTTGACATTAGTGTTCGCTTTATTATTAATTAATGCGTTGATTGCAGAACGCCAAAGCCGAGAGCAATTAGAAATCGCTCACGATAAATTAGCCATAACTCACGAACAACTCCGCCATTATGCACTGCGAATTGAAGACCAGGCAACTTTGCAGGAACGCAATCGGATTGCTCGTGAAATCCATGACGGGCTCGGACACACACTCGCGGCTCAAACCATTCAGCTTAATAATGCCCTATTGTTCTGGAAATCCGAGGATGAGAAAGCGCTGGAGTTTCTGAAACAGGCGAAACAACTCGGATCGGAAGCTTTGTTAGAAATTCGCAAATCTGTTTCGGTGTTGCGATCGAATCCTTTGCAAGGATTGTCACTCGAAAGTGCGATCAACAAACTTCTCCAAGACTTTCAGCGCATGACTGCGATCGAAGTTTCCAACTCGATTCGCTTACCAGTTCTGCTATCTCAGGAAATCAATACAACACTTTACAGAATTGTGCAAGAATCGCTCACAAATATTCACAAACACGCTGATGGAACGATGGTGACAGTTGGGTTGCAGCAACACGCAGGACATATTTATTTGTCGATTTCTGACAACGGCAAAGGCTTCGATCCAGCGCAAAATACGACTGGATTTGGACTCCAAGGAATGCGAGAACGAGTGGCGGCGCTAAGCGGTCTATTTGCGATTTACAGCGAGCCTGGCAACGGTTGTCGGATTTCGGTTTCTTTGCCCTCTCAAAACATATAGCAGAAGGAAGATTGTTATATGATTCGGATTTTGCTAGTGGACGATCGGCATATTATTCGCCGGGGAATCAAGAGTATGCTGGAATGCTATTCTGATATGCAGGTAATTGGTGAAGCTGAAAACGGACAGGAGGCGATCGCCCAAATCCCCATTCTACACCCCGACATTGTGCTGATGGATATTCGGATGCCCGTGATGGATGGCGTAGCAGCAACCGGGGCGATATCCAAATCTTATCCCGATACAAAAGTGCTGGTTTTAACCACATTTGATGATGATGAATATGTCAGCCAAGCAATGCGGCTGGGTGCAAAAGGCTACCTGCTCAAAGATACCGAACCCGACGAACTTGCGTTAGCGATTCGCGCTGTTTATAAAGGACACACGCAACTCGGTCCCGGATTGTTTGAGAAAGCCCTGATGACTCCTGCTGTAACTAATTCAACGGTTGTTTCTCCGCCAGAATTAGAGCAACTCACGCCCAGAGAATTAGAAGTGTTGCGTTTAATAGCTTCGGGCGCGAACAATCGAGAGATTGCTCAAACCTTATTTTTGTCGGAAAATACAGTAAAGAACTATGTAACGAATATTTTAAGCCGCTTGAATTTGCGCGATCGAACTCAAGCCGCGCTATTAGCTCATTCACTCTTCAATTAGGGACTTGTTGAGACTTGAAAGTGGCAATCAAAGGCTTGCTCAGAGACAGATGCAGCCATTTTTTTTGACACCTCGATTTTAAAGAACCACCCATCCGCGCAAATAGCAAACTAAATTATCAACTATTGCCCTCTTGGCCGTAAGCCTGCCAAGCCAGATCCACCAACCCGTTAACAATAGCCACAGCCACCACCGCAGAGCCCTTGCGCCCCTCAATCCGAATGTGAGGAACCATCGAATCGTGCAGCCGCGACTTAGCCACGTCAACCCCCACAAACCCAGAAGGCGTCCCAATCACCAAAGCCGGTCGAATTTCCTCAGATTCAATCAAATCTACGATCGCCGACAAAGCAGTTTGAGCCTGGCCCACCACAAAAATCCCTTCAGGATAGCGTCTTGCCAAAGTTTCAATCCCCCAAGCCGCCCGCGTCCTTTCCTTTTGGGGGCGCGTCAAAGCCTCCATCGAACAGTAAACCGGATTCGCAAACGTACTTTGGATTAGGGGCGTAATGCCCACCTGCACCATCGGCACATCTACCACGATCGTAGTCCGAGCAGCCAAAGCCGCCGCCCCAGCCTGCAAAGCCTGATCGGAAAAACTAATTAAAGACTTGTACTCAAAATCAGCAGTCGCATAAATCACGCGGCGGACTATTTCGTACTCCGCCGCGGAAAAACCGTGGTCGCCAATTTCGTTATCGATTAATCCCAGACTCTGGGCATCGCTTACGTGCCATTCCATTTGTTGGATAGCTGTCGCCTGTGAGTTGTCAGGTATCAGCTTACCAGCTTTTAGTCATTCGTTGACTGTTGAGTAAAATCTGCTTTCGTGTCAACTGCCAACTGACAACTAAGTTTCCGACGACGAAGAAGATTTGCCCAACACCGGAGTCAGGAATGCCACCAAAACTCCGATCGCAAAACCGGCCACATTCCGAACCACAGGCAACCAGTCAGAAGTCCGAGTCACCACCGGCCCCAGTCCGAAAGCAAAAAACAGAATGCCCCACAGCGGCGAAAAAATCAGCGCCCACTGCCAAGCCACAACCTGTCCCGGCTTCCGAGGCTGAGCCGCAAACCCGCAGATGACGCCGCCAAGCACCGACGTAATTAACGTCAGAACCCACTGTTCCCTCGGCAAACCGGGAACCACGCGGCATCCGCCCTGACGCAAACAGCCTTGTATCGACTCCAAAGATTCAATAATCGCTCGATCTTCCCCATTGTCCCGCACAAAAAATTGATTACCATAGCGGGTTTGCAGTTCCACCCAAAAAGTGCGCGGCAGCAGCGGATACAGCGAGTCGCCCACATTAAAATTGAGCAAATTTCCCCCTCGGGGGTCAGCAACTAGCAACACACTCTTGTTATCTAGCCCCCAATAACTTTTGACCGCCAAACCGGGCGTGCGATCGTACTGAGTCAGGACTCGCAGTTTCCAGCCGGTTTCGGCTTCAAAAGCCTTTAAATTTTTTGCCAAACCCTCTTCTTCAATATCCGTGAGGGCTTTAGCTAAATCAATGATCGGCGTCTGAGTTGACGGCAACAAATCGGGATTGTTGAAAGCGTGGGCTACTGGTGCGATCGTCCACACGGACAAAGCCAGAAAAAATGCGGCAACAGAGGCTAGAAATTTTCGCGGGAAAAGCTGTGACATAGGAACTTATAATCCGGGTCTTAATTGTGAATGCTAGCTGGCGGTCTTAACCAAAGGATAAGAGAAAACTCATATTTCTTTACAATTATTTACTTTACAGGAAGCGGAGGGGAAGCGGAAGGGTTCGGGCAAGGAAAGTTGGGAATCCCTCTTCCCTCTTCCCTCTTCCCTCTTCCCTCTTCCCTCTTCCCTCTTCCCTCTTCCCTCTTCCCTCTTCCCTCTTCCTTCTTCCTTCTTCCTTCAGACTACAATTGAGATTTTGCCCCAACCCCCTCACAGAGACGCCGATCGCGATCGCTCACATTAGGATTAGTTCTCAGATAATCTCCCACCCAGTCACAGCCCCTCACCAGCAAATCGTCAAGATCCAAATTCCACAAAATCACCCGATTATCCCGGCCAGCAGAAGCCAGAACCTTCCCATCCGGGCTAAAACTCACGCTCATCACGCTATCCTTGTGACCCGTCAAAGTTTTCAGCAAAGTCCCGCTGCGACTCCAAAGCTTCACCTTATGATCGTAACTACCCGAAGCAACTAACAAACCATCCGGGCTAAAACCCACGCTAGTCACGCTGTCGCTAGAACCCTTCAGCAGCGTCGCCACCAAAGTCCCATCTACCTTCCACAATTTCACCGCATTGTCGTAACCAGCCGAAGCCAGCATTTTGCCATCAGGGCTAAAAGCAACCCCCAACACAAAACTGTTGTGAGCTCCTTCAAAAGTTCTTAGCAAACGACCGTCCCGATTCCAGAGTTTGAGAGTACCATCATCGCTTGCAGAAGCCAGCATCGAGCCGTCGGGACTGAAAGTCACCCCAGTCACCCAGCCTCTGTGTCCCGTCAAAGTCTTAATCAGCCTGCCGTTTCTAGTCCAGAGTTTCACAGTCTTATCCTTGCTAGCCGAAGCCAGAATCTCGCCGTCGGGGCTAAAACTCACGCTCATCACGCTGTCGGCGTGACCGTCGAGAGTGAACAGCACAGAAGGCGAACACGGGAATAGCGGAGCCGAAGGACAAGGGAGAATATTATTCATGCCATCTTCTGTCAAACTCCACACCTTCACCGTTTTGTCGTAACTCCCAGAAGCAAGTAGCTGGCCGTCGGGGCTGAAACTGACGCTGGCGACTCTCTGAGTGTGTCCTTCCAAGGTTTCCAGCAAAACTCCCGTGCGACTCCAGAGTTTGATAGTTTTGTCCGTAGAAGCAGAAGCCAGCCTTTGGCCGTCGGGGCTAAAAGTAACGCCTTGCACCCGGTTTTGGTGTCCGTCGAGGGTTTTGAGCGGCACGTCATCGAGTCGCCACAGCCTGATAGTTTTGTCAAAACTTGCCGAAGCCAAGGTTTTGCCTTCCGGGCTAAAACTCACCTGAGTAACTCGATCGGCGTGTCCCTCAAAAGTTCTCAGTAAGCGACTCTCTGGTTTAATGTTGCTAGCATCGGTTGGGCGTTTGTCGCCAACACCGGCCAGACTCCAGAGTTTGACAGTCCCGTCTGCACTTCCAGAAGCAAGTGTTTGACCGTCGGGGGAGAAACTGACACCAAATACCCACTTGCTGTGTCCCCGCAAAGTTGTTAGCAGTTCACCTTTTTTTGCTTGTGTTGAATTTTCTGTTGCTGGGTGTTTTAGTGCAGCGATGCTCCAGATTTTCACCGTTTTATCTTCACCCGCACTGGCGATCATTTCACCATCGGGGGAGAAACTGACGGTGTAAATTTTTGATGGTTGTCTGTTTTCGCTGTGCCATAAATTAGCGATTAACCTACCGTCAGAACTCCACAGTTTCACAGTACCGTCATCGCTCGCCACAGCAATTATTTTGCCGTCGTGGCTGAAGCTTAGCCAATTTACGGGAGCAAATTGTTCGATCGTTCGCAACAGCGTGCCGTCGGTTTTCCAAAGTTTGATAGTTTTGTCTGTAGATCCACTGGCGATCGTTTGACCGTCAGAACTAAAAGCAACGCTGGTAACGCTATTAGTATGCCCTTTGAAAGTTGCCAGCAAACTGCCGTCTGTTTGCCAAATTTTGACAGTTTTATCTAAACTTGCCGAGGCTATGGTTTTGTTGTCGGGACTGAACGCCACACAGGAGACGCTGTTAGTATGACCTTTGAAAGTTGCCAACAAACTGCCGTCGCGCCGCCAAAGTTTGACTGTTTTATCTACACTGGAAGAAGCTATTGTTTCGCCGTCGGGACTGAAACTAAGACCCCAAACTACATCGCCGTGTCCTTCCAAGCGGTTGCGTTCTTTGACTCCATAAACTGCCTGCTGGAGGGCAGCAGAAATCAGAATTTCGGTGTCTTTGAGAGTATACATTTGTTGGGAGCGTTCGATCTGTTTCCACTTTTTACCAGCTCTCAAACTTTCCATCATGGCGTCAAATTTGTTGTTTGAGAAATAAAGTGCTTCAGAAGCTGCTGTCAGGGTACTGATTTCGGCTCGCTGAGTTTGAGCGACAGCTAGCTGTTTTTGACCCACAGCCCGCCACCAAAAGTTTACGGCGGCGATGGTGGAACTGGTTAGCAACATGACGCCGATCACTGCTACTCCCAGCAGTTGTTTGAGAAAAGTATTGGCTCGGTAGAGCTGTGCTTGACTCATTTTTTTGTCGGCTTCTGCTTTGTGCAGTCTGGCTTCTAAGCCGAATCTTTGCCGGATCGGTCGCACTAAATAGTCGTGTACCAATTGATAGCGGTCTTCGGGCGCTTCCCGTAGCAGAAATAGCAAACCGTGACCAACTAAAATGTCTAAAATTAAGTCGAGGTTGTCGGTTTTATTTTGTCGGTTTTCAGGGTCTTTTGCGAACTGTCGCTGTAGGGAAATTCGGTTTCTGCCGATCGCCGATAATTCGGTTTCCCGGGCATCGGCTGGCTGCGGACCTGTAACTAACGAGAGTTCGTGTTTGGTTTTTATCAAACGAACACCTCTTTCATCTGTCAGGGAAAACAAGATTTTCCAAGCTGCATCTTCGTTAACCAGGCCACAGTCAGAGATGACTCCTTCGAGGGATCTTTTCACTAATTCCGCTTTGGGATTGTCACCCAATTGCTGGTATTGTGCTAGACTGGTAATACCTTCTTCTTGCAGTTGCGCTCCTACTACCTGCAATTCAATTGGTCGCACTTCTTGCAGTTCGTCTGCTAAATCTTCTACGAAGGCATCGATCAGTGCCGGCTCTAAATAAAATTCCGCCCGTTCTGTTAAGTGTCCGATGACAGCCCGCGCGTCTTTCATAGAAAAACTCCGCAGTTGGTAGCGGATACTTTTGTCGAGAATATTATTGTTAATAGCGTCAAGATTTGGGAAGCGATCGCAATCTAGTAAGTAGTGCAAATAATCTTCGCGCAAGCACAGAATTATCTTGACATAAGGCAAATTCAAAAATAAACGCAAAAAATTATAAAAAAGTTGTCTTTGTGCCACTGAAGTCGAAACAAAGAAAAACTCTTCAAATTGATCGAAAATCAGCACAGTTAACAAATTATTTGTGGCATTTTCACGCAACTGCTCTATAATAAAAGAAGAGACTTCCGAGCTGCGAGAAGGAATAACCGAGCAACTTTTTTTGTGGATTTCCTGTACTCCTTTGGAGATTAATTTACTTTCCTCTTCGGCTTGTTTGTCGTACAGTGCGCTGTTCAAAGCATTTTCTAACTCCACCAGCCAGTCGGTGTAAACTTTGACTACTACGGGCAATGTATCGCGCGCGCCCGGAGTAATATTTTTCAAAGCTGGTACTAAGCCGGCATTGACTAGAGAACTTTTCCCGACTCCACTGGGCCCATGAATAATAGTTAATTTATGGTCGTCCCTGCTAATTCTTTCTAGCAAGCTATTGATATCTGTTTGGCGCGAGTAAGCTGTCATGGACGCTGCGATGGCAGCTTGGTTTTGAGCTGAGGGACCCGAAGGATTGACGGCTTGTCGCTGCTGCTGCAATTGGCTGGCTCCGATAAAAGCTCTAAATCCGTATTGATATTCGATCGACCGCTGGGTTTTTTTAATCCGAAACGCTTTCAGATACTCTCCCTGCTCGAAATAAACCGCTTGCAGTTCCGTCAAAATATCGATGTAAAGTCGGGGGTCGTACTTCGGCTCGCTTTGAGATTGAGCCAACTCCAAAGAATGAACCGCTGCTTCCCACTGGCCTAGCTGCCGCAAACTTCTGGCTAAAAGTAAAAGATACCAACTCCTGTCGGATTTAGGATGTTGGATTTTAGATTTGGGTTCGTTACTTAACTCGTTAGGGCCCACAAATTCTGGATAATTTCCCTCAAACCCCAATCTCAAATCTTCAATCAGCAATCTCAAATCATTAGGCGTTTGATCCAAAATCGCCAAAGCCAACTCGGCTAGCTGGCGGGCTTGACTCCACCTCGACTGTTGCAGGGCAACTTCAGCCAAAAAGCCGTAATCTTGAGCTAGTTGGCTGGGGGTACCGTAAGTGAAGTGCAACTGCAAAGAATTTTCCGCTAATGCTTGCAACTCTCCCCACGCTTTCAGGCGCTGCAGCACTTCTCCGAGGTGGGCTGTCACCTCAGCTACCAACTCGGGGCGTGAGGCAAGGGAGAAAGCGTTTCTAGATTGTTCCAGGCTAATCCAAGCTTGTTCCCAGTGCTGGCGGTTGGCTACCGGATTTCTCGCTGCTTGCAAGCGGTGACACAGGGCTATGTGAAATAGCACTATCCCTTCTCTCTCTAAAAATAGGATGTTGGGGACAGGATTCGACAATGAGCAGGAGAGGGTTTCTGGGTTTTCGGAATTTTCCCAGTTTGCGAGTTCCCAATTGCCAGTTTGATGCTGCCAAAATACTAAGCTTTCTTGGTAGTGAATTAAGGCAGTTTCGGTTTGGTCGCTGACATAGTAATCTCGACCGAGAACGAATTGCAGGCTGGCTTTGAGGGCGGGTTCTAATTCTTGACCGCGATTTTGTAAATCTCTTAAAGCTAATTCTAATTCTCGGCGTGGCAAAGAGCCGATCGCCAAATCGAAGGTATTGCCCGGACTCAATGGCGAATAGGAGTGGACATCTGATTGTCGTCGGTTTTGGGGCCCTGAGTTAAAAGTTAGAAAGCGTTCTCCAGGGCTGATTTCGCGCTCCAGGCCGCGTTTTTCGCACGGGGTTTCGCAGGTCTCACAATTAGCGATGGTGCTGACGTTGCTGGCGAGTTCTTGATTGAGTTCGCCTATTTTAAATATAGTATCGGCCCGCTTAGCGAGGAAATTAATTAATTCGTCAACGCCCATTTCAAATTTAATTGTGGCGGCGGCCCAACTTTTGAAATCCGGGGCCAGACGAATCATTTTGGTCACGATGTCATCTGTTACCCACAAAATCACTGGGCAGGAAAAATTTTTGCGAAATTCGTCTCGCACTTGATTGGTAGAAGCCATCAATTCGTCGATCGCTACTACTGTTTCTAAACCAAATACCATCAAAGCCGAGGCAGAAACCACAGGCGAGTACCCCTCCTGGAAAGTGCTTGCCTGCAGCGTAGTGTAAAGGGTTTTGACTGAAGCTGGGAGGACGAGATCTTGAATGGCAACTGGGGACACTTCTCGCAGCCGCTGCGCTATTTGCTGGCGCAACTGCTCGTAGTTGCAGCGCACCAAAATTAGCGAGAATTGGTGTTGAGACATTGTGATTGACCGGACCAGAGTTTTGAGCGATCGCTCGTTGTAGTTAGCCGTTTCTTGTACCTTAATTAGATCTGTCATGCGTGCACCTCTTTTGCATAAATCAATTACCTAACTCTCGCCAATCGTGACTGAAAGCGTATCTACTTAGACATAGCCGTCTCGGTCTGACGCCTTATCTCTGTATAAATACGTAGTTTTCCGTACTTGTCTTATCAATACTTACATAGTTATTAGAGCCAATGTAAAGATATCATACCTCTCAATCTCAGAGAATGCTAGACTTTCCAATAAAAATTTAAGGTCATCTTAGATTTTTTGATTCAGCTATATATAAAGGACTACAGATCATAAATAGCCAACCGCTAAGTTCATGAGCATACCGACGACTAGCTATTAGTAAACAACTCCGATATATCTGTAGCAGGCATTTAACACAACAGAAAAAAAATGTCCTTCGGGATGGGATTAGTTGAAATTAAGAGCAACAGGTAAAAACAGAAATAGGGGGTCTGGCATTGCAGATATGAGAGTTGAGAGTGGGCAAAGTCCTTAGTGGCGGCAAAGTTTTACACGACAATAACATTTACCGCCTATAGCCAGCATTCAACAGAAATCAGCCAGTGGCCAAAACCGCTGACTGATTTCTGTATTGGATGGTAAGATTGGGGAGTTGTGAGCGATAAATTTTCAGTTAAATACTTTCTAAGTCCCTCGTGGTTAAGGGTTCTTAGAGTCACGAAACCATCTCAAAAATCCCAACTACTTTCCTTCAGAGCGCTGTAGCCACTCTTTATATTTTCTGGTTTCTGCTAGGGCTGGATTAATCCCAAACCAACGACCTTCTTGATCGCGATATTCAAAGACAAACATACTTCGCAACAAGATTTGAGACTCTTCTTCGCCGGTTACACTTTGTCGGTTGACAACTTGAAACAGCAATTCCCATTCCATGTCATTGATGGCTGACAAAAGGTCATCGCGATATTCTTGAATGACGCTTTCGAGGCATTCGCGAGAGAAGGGAGGGTCTTCGTGCTGCAAACAGCTATACAAAAGCATCAGTAGATTGCGAACGTGACCGCCACTAATCCGGCAAAGCCGGTCTAAAGTTTCGGGAGAGTCAAACACCTGGGAAATCAAATCGATGCGTTGATGGGGAGCAACTTTCGGGAAAGCTCTAGCTAATACTAGCTGGCGCAGCAGTGCCATTCCTTCGAGGTGGTCGTCCCCCGATCGCATTTGCACCGGTACCATCGGCATCACCTTGGGTTTGACTCCAAATCGACTGGCGAGGCGGCCGAAGTCGTTGGAAAAAATCAAAGTCAGGGGAATCGTGTAAACAACATGGCAATTAAGTTTTTTCAACTGTTCGCCGCGGTCTAAAAACAGGTATTCTGGCTGGGTGCGTCCGCTGGGTTTGAGGGAGGCGTCGAGGCGATCGAGGTTGTCAACGATGACTGCGAGTCCTTTTTTCCCTTGCTGCTTGAGTTCGGCGTTAGCTTTGTTGAGGAGTTCTTCGTTGATCGACTGCAAAATGCTGTTGGTGCGGGGTTCGAGATATTGCCTGAGTTGCGATCGCAGTTTGGGAGAGTCTTTAGTTTTAGCCGTAACTTTAGCAATGCCTATAGATAACTCGGCTTCCGCTGACAAATCTATGGGAGTCTGCAAAAATTCTGCCACTTCTGCAAACAGATTGGTAAAATAGCTCGGTCTGAGTTTGATTTTAGCGGATTCCATAGTTTCGCTGACTTGGCGCGCAATGCTCAGCAAAATATCGCTAATGTCTACATCACCCATGTCTAAGTCTTGGGAAGACTCGAAGTAGACGACGCAAAAACCCTCTTGCTCTAACTCAGCTTTTAGTCGAAACAATTCCGTAGATTTGCCACACCCGATATGTCCTGTAAATAGCTGACAGGTTGGCTGGTCAGGGGAGATGCGGGTAATGGTTCGCTGTAAAGATTCAATGATTTTGCCGCCACGCACGGAACCAAAATCAATGTAGTATTGATAATCTCCGGGGTCTCCCGCAACAAGGGTCTTGCTGGGGTTGCAGGCTTTATAGAATCTGTCTAATTCGAGTGGGATCACAATTGAAGCCGAATAAGAGTTAAAAAGTTAATCGAAAGTCTAAACTTTCTTTAGTTGAGTTTAGTTTGATTTGTAACCTTTTGCCCTGTGGGGTAATGCCCTAAATACCCAAAGAACCTTGATCGGGTAAGGGGTTTTCCCGGCGCTGGAATTGGGAATTTTTAATTAATAGTTTTTTATTACTTAGCGGGATCAGTGATATTACTGATATTGGCAGGACTCTGGGTAAATTTGCGGGGATCTGGTTAAATGGTAGGGGAAAACAGGGTTCAAGAGAGAGAGATTAAACGGTTTTGAATTTGTGCTAATCCTTAATTACTATATTGTCAAGACGTAGATGGCTAGTTTTGGAGCGGTTTCTCAAACAGAGTTAGGGCGCAGGCGCCAAAAGTTGCGGCAGCAGAGGCGCGCTCGATTGGCGGCTGTTGTGTGGCAAATGCTGGCAGCGAGTGCAATGGCTGGAGGTTTGCTGTGGTGGATTGCTCAGCCGGCTTGGTTGATTGCCCGATCGGAACAAGTGAAGGTGGAAGGCAATCAGTGGCTGTCGGACAAGGCGGTGCGGTCTTTGGTGCCGCTGTCTTACCCGCAGTCATTGTGGGGGATTCAACCGCAGGCGCTGGCCGAAAAGCTGGAGTCAACTGGGCCCATCGCCAAAGCTAAGGTGACTCGTAACTTGTTTCCCCCGAGTTTGACTATAGAAGTGGCAGAACGCCTGCCGGTGGCGGTGGCGCAGCCGACAGCGGTGTTGAGATCGAACAGTGACAAGGAAAAAGTGGGGTGGCTGGACGCTCGCGGAGGTTGGATGCCGTCGGATAGTTATACTGCTGTACGATCGCAGAATAGTTCGATCGGGCCCGGCAGCATTCCGGGAACGCAGCCTCAGCGTTCTTTGCCAACTTTAAAAGTCATCGGACCTGTGGAACAGTATCGCGCCTCTTGGCCGCAGTTTTACCAAGGACTCAGCGGCTTGACGGTGAAAGTGTTTGAGATTAATTGGCAAGACCCGAACAACTTGATCTTGAAAACAGAGATCGGTACCGTACACTTAGGGCCGTACAGTTCCAGGACTGCGGAGCAACTTAAGGTTTTAGACCGAATGCGACAATTGCCAAAACAGCTAGATTCAAGCAAAATAGCCTACATTGACTTGAAAAATCCTGCTTCGCCGATCGTCCATTTGCCAGAACTCCCCCCCAGTTTGGAGAGTTCCACTCCCGCACCCACTCGCACCCAGAATTGATCCTCTGTCAACAGAAGGTAGAAGGTATCGATCGGCCGGCAGAATTTTTACCCCTCCTGAACAATACGCAGGGCTTGAAATAAGGAGAGTTTTTTGATATCCCTCCCCGTCTGGAAAAAACAATCAGATTGTTCTTTCCATACCGATGCGGGAACGGCTAGTATCCCTTTTTTTTCCTTCTGCGTTGCGTACAAGTGCCTTGATGGGGTCAAGCACCTTGATGGCGTCAAGCGAGGTCTGGGCTAGCGAGACCGATCAAATCCGAGATTGCTAACATTAAGCATTGATCAATGTTAGTTTTTCGCGCAACTTAGCCTATAGTTGATTGTGAATTGGCGTTTAGTTAACAAGCTGTAATCTACTATCCCCGACTCTAATGAAGCTTAATAATAGACAGGGGTCTGACCAAGACAGTCCCCCTTCGGAAGAAGTAAAAAATTTTCCGGTGGCTGCAGATTCCGCCAATCCGTTTAGACGCAAGTCTGGTTATGTAAATGTAGATAGTATTGATATCGATCCTATGGTCAATCCCAAAGACATAATGCCCAGCAGCGCTGCCAAAATCAAAGTAATTGGCGTCGGCGGTGGTGGGGGCAACGCCGTTAACCGGATGATTGCTAGCGAGGTTTCTGGTGTCGAGTTTTGGTGCGTGAATACGGATTCCCAAGCTCTGGTTCTCTCAAATGCTCCGAAACGCTTGCAAGTCGGACAGAAGTTGACGCGCGGTTTGGGGGCGGGGGGCAATCCGGCGATCGGTCAAAAGGCTGCGGAGGAATCTCGCGACGAGGTTGCTAATGCTTTGAATCACGCGGATTTGGTATTTATCACAGCCGGCATGGGCGGGGGTACGGGCACGGGCGCGGCTCCGATCGTGGCTGAGGTGGCTAAGGAAATGGGCGCCTTGACTGTGGGCATAGTGACGCGGCCTTTTACGTTTGAGGGACGGCGGCGCACCAGCCAAGCTGAGGAAGGGATTGCGGCTTTGCAAACCCGGGTGGATACGCTGATCGTGATTCCTAACGACAAGCTGCTGTCTGTGATTTCGGAACAAATGCCGGTGCAAGAGGCTTTTCGAGTTGCTGACGATATCCTGCGCCAAGGGGTTCAGGGTATTTCTGACATTATTACTATTCCCGGTTTGGTGAATGTTGACTTTGCTGACGTGCGGGCAGTAATGGCGGATGCGGGTTCGGCTTTGATGGGCATCGGCGTGGGTTCTGGCAAGTCGCGGGCTAGGGAGGCTGCGATGCAGGCTATTTCTTCGCCTCTGCTGGAAGCTTCGTCTATTGAGGGCGCTAGAGGTGTGGTGTTTAACATCACTGGCGGTACTGACATGACGTTGCACGAGGTGAATGCGGCGGCTGAGACGATTTACGAGGTTGTCGATCCGAATGCCAATATTATTTTTGGAGCTGTGATTGACGAGCGGCTTCAGGGCGAAATTAAGATTACTGTGATCGCTACTGGTTTTTCGGGAGAAGTTCCGTCGCCTCCGGCTCCGGGGCGGACGCAAAATGTTAATGCTCCTTGGCGGGCTGCCACTGTGCCGACGACTCCTGCTCAACAGACGCCCGATCCGAAAGCGAAACCGCCGCAGGATTTGGGATTGGATATTCCTGAGTTTTTGCGTAACCGTCGCCCGCCTAGATAAATGTGGATTTGGGATTTTGGATGGCGGAT
Organism: Microcoleus sp. S13C4; assembly: GCF_036700865.1. Lineage (NCBI taxonomy): Bacteria > Bacillati > Cyanobacteriota > Cyanophyceae > Oscillatoriales > Microcoleaceae > Microcoleus > Microcoleus sp. S13C4. The sequence goes on along the minus strand of NZ_JAUBPS010000008.1, from coordinate 53,405 downwards.
TAAATCTCAAATCTCAAATCTCAAATCTCAAATTTCTAGGGTTTGGCCTGGTTCGGGTTCGAGGAGTTGGGTGGATAGTCCCGATTTTGCTAGTAAATCGCGAAATTCGGGGATGCTGCCGATCGATCGCACTAACATTGGTAAAATGCCTGTGGCTCGGATGTCTCCCGCCGCTGTAGGCAGGAAAAACCGAGGTTTGAGAGTTTGGGCGAGGCCGAGGGCTTCCGAAGGCCCGATGATGACTTGTCCGAGGAATGGGAAGATTTGACCGATGACTGGGGCGATGGCTACGTCTACTGTGTCTATTTTCTGTTTGACTTTTTCTAAGGGTGGCAGGTGCGGTTCGTAATAAAGTGTCTCGCCGCTGCTTAAATCTTTGAGCAAATAGCCGTTTTCTTCTTGTCCCGGCCCGATGTCTGCCCCGGGTACGGCAGTAATTTGTAACTTTTCTTTAAAATTTAACTCTTGCCAATTTGCTAAAGATGTGATACTGGTGTAGCCTAAACTTCTGAGGACTTTGGCGGCGGTGGGTGAGGCGATCGCGGGAATTGTGCGATCGAGCAGTTCGAGTGTTGGTCTGTGACAGTGGTCGTCTAATCCTTGGGAAATCAGGATGAGGTCGATCGGCGGTAAGCTGCTGGGAGTGAAGGCGACAGGGGTGTTGTGGTAGGCGGTGAACAGCCAGGGTTGACCGTAAAATACCAGCGGATCGACCAGCCAGGGATCGACGAGGATGGTTTGGCCTGCGATGTGGAAGATCCAAGAGTTGAGGTCGATTCGGGTGATTTTCACAGTTGTTTGCAATAATTCTTTACATTGGTTTTAATCATAGCTAATTTTGTTTGGGAATTTTAACCGCAGATCAGGGCGGATAAGCGCTGATGAACGCGGATAAGATGGGATTTGTCTGGGGAAAATAGGCGTTTATCTGCGGTTGAAAAAAGATGATTAAATCGAAGATTCCTGTGGCTTTGACGGTGGCGGGTTCCGATAGTGGCGGCGGGGCCGGAATTCAGGCGGATTTGCGGACTTTTGCGTTTCACTGCGTGCACGGTACGAGTGCTTTGACTTGCGTGACGGCTCAAAATACTTTGGGGGTGATGCGAGTTGATGCTTTGTCTGCTGAGGCTGTGGCCGCTCAAATTGAGGCGGTGGTTGGGGATATTGGGGTGCACGCTGTGAAAACTGGGATGCTGCTGAATCGGGAAATTATGGTGGCGGTGGCTTCACAGGTGGAAGCTTTGGGAATAGGAAATTTGGTTGTCGATCCAGTGATGGTTTCACGATCGGGCGATCGATTGATTGATGAGGGGGCGATCGCGTTTTTGCGGGATGTTTTGATTCCTTTGGCTGCTGTCGTGACTCCGAATCGGTTTGAGGCTCAGATTTTGAGCGGTTTGGAGATTGTTTCTCTAGACGATATGCGATCGGCGGCGCAGCAGATTTACCGTTTGGGTGCAAAGGCGGTTTTGGTGAAAGGTGGCGGGATGAAGGGGGATTTGCGGGGAATTGATGTTTGGTTTGATGGTACGCGGTTGGATGTGCTGAAGACTGAGAATGTTGATACTGGGAATACTCACGGGACTGGTTGTACTTTGAGTGCTGCGATCGCCGCTAATTTGGCTTTGGGGAAAGATTTGTTTACAGCGGTGACATTGGCTAAGGATTATGTGACTACTGCTCTCAAATATGCTTTGGATATTGGGGAAGGTCAAGGCCCAGTAGGGCATTTTTTCCCGCTTTTACTTAAATAAGAAGTCATTGGTTATTGGTTATTTATTTGTTGCTCGCTTGGGCCTGCTAACAACCAATAACAACTGTCAACTGTCAACTGTCAACTGTCAACAATCAGTTAATTTCTTAATTTTTCAGGCGATAAAGCGATCGCCACCAAGTCTTCGATTTTCTTAATATTCGGATCGCCGGCCAAATAACCAATCCCTCGGTGCAAGTGCAGGCGAAATTGTTTGGCTAGAGTTTCTTTTTCTGTGCCTAAATTGTCTTGGTGACACCGCTGCTTGAGGGCAATTATCAGGATATCAGCCATGTCGCCGCCGAAGACATCCCAGCTTAATTCGACGTTGCTGTCGCTGGGAATTGGTACTGGCGATGGGATGCTGGGTTCGGCGAGCGATCGGCAAAATCCCCACCTGCATAAAATATTCCACTGATCGATTTTGGTCGATCGTTTCAGTTTTGATAGTTGGTCTTTGCCTGTTTGGGAGAGGCGGATGCGATCGAGTGGTGGTTCCATGAGTTTGAGAGTGTTTGGTATATTGTAAAAAGTGTTAATATTGGGGAAGCAAAGCCTCTAGATAACTAGAAATAATTAACATTTTTTTACACGGCGCGACTTGATAAAAAGGTTGTTTTTTGGTATTCTGATTGTAGTAGGATTTATCCTTAATAATGGGATGGTGGCAAAAATAAAATTTTCGCAACCATCCCATTATCCTATATATACTACCGCAACCCCAGGGCAAAGTCAAGGGGTTGCGGCTATTTTTTAGGGCTAATTTTTATTCCCAGAAGTAACCTTTTTCGACGGTGGTTTGGTGTTTGGCGGAGTCGTATTTGAGGAGGTAGCTGTGGGCGATCGCCTCTAATTCTTGGAGTTTTTCGTATTCTACTTTCCTAATTTCCGTGTCGGTAGAAAGCAGGATGACTTGGTGGCTGGCCGATGGGAAATAGCGTTCCACTAAGTTGTTTCTGTGGGAGGAGTCGAGGCGACCCAAGGGAGTGTCGATCGCCACTGGCAATTGTCTCCCGGATACTCTGGCTAATCCCCACAAAAAGGCGATCGCCAGCAATTGTTTTTCCCCGGCTGAAAGTCGGTGTTTGGGTACCGGTTTGCCTTCTGGATCGTAAATGGAGAGGCTAAATGTTTGAGTGTCGATCGCAACTCTGTGCACGAGGTCGGTTTTGTGCAACAGGTAGCGGAAACAGTCGGTAATTTCTATTTCGAGTTTGTTGAGTTTTTTGAGGGTGAGTTTTTCTTTAAACAGTTTCAGGGTGGCTTGGGCTTTGGCGATAGAAGCGATGACGTGTTGGCTGTTTCTGATGGTGATATATTCGCTGCTGTAGTTTTCTAGTTCTTTTTGGTTTTTGGCTAATTCTCTCTCTAATTCATCGACGCGGCGGTTTGCTGATTCCAAGGCTGCGGCTGCGATAGCGACTGCTTTTTGGGCTTTTCTGACTTCTTCTTCTAGTTTTTCGTAGGCTTCGGGGGAAGCTGCGGCTGCGAGTTGTCTGTCTGTAAAGTCGATTTCTGCTTCGATGCTTTTGATTTCTTCTATTTGGTCGCGGGCTAGAATTTGCTGGGCTTTGATTTTGTAGCTAAGGAGGTTTTCTAGTTGCTGGATGCTTTTGTTGTCGGCGTTTATCCAGGGCGGAACGTCTGTTCCCGCTTGCTGCTCGAGTTCTTGGTTTTCTTGGCGGATGAAGTCTTGAATTTTATCTAGCTGTTGGGGATTTAAGGAGATTTCCGCGATATAGTTGAGAAGGCGATCGCTTCTTTGTTTGATAACATTTTGGGCAATCTTTGCTTGCTGCTGGCTGGCTTCTGTGTCTGCTTGAATTTTGGCTTCACTTAGCAAAGGCGAAATCAAGGCTAGTGGTAGCGTATTTGATGCCAATTCCATCATGGCTTGACGGCTTTTTTCTGCCTGATTTCTGTAGTCGTTTAGCTGTCTGTCTAGTTGACTGCGATCGGCGGCAATTTTCCCGCCTTCATAAATAAACTTTTCTGATGCTTGTTGCTGATTTTTTTGAGATTTATCTAATTCGTTTTTAAAGCTGGCTTGTTCTTGCTTAGCTAACTCTATTTCCTCAGAAATTTTCTGAAAAGTTTGTTCGATTTTTTCTAAAGCAGCCAAGTCTTTTTTGCCAGCAATTTCTTTCCGCTTGCGGCCGGCTAATATCTCTAAATCGACGGCGAGGCGTTCTGCTAATTCTAAACCTAAAAGAGATTTAATCGCCCCGACGACAAACTCCGGCGGTGTTTCGAGTTCTGCGAGTTCTTTTACTTGTTCGCCGTCAAACAGAAATAGGTTGGATATTCCGACTGGCAAAAGGGTTTCGATGTATTCGTCCCAGGTGTTAGTAATTGCTTTGTCCGACCACCAATCACTGACTATTTCGCTGTAGATAAGAATGCTTAGGTTGTCTTTGATATCTAATTTTTTCCAGTATCTAACTATTTTGAATTGAGCTAATTTGTCATCTTGGACTTGTTCAAATGTTAGTTCGACGCGGGTATCTTCTAATTGGGGTGTGTGGCGGTTGACGCATTGATTGAGAAAGTCGCTGTAGCTTAAATTGCCTCTAGTGGAACATTGGGCTCGGCCGCCGTAGAGGGCGAGGCGAATGGCGTCCATGAGGGTGGTTTTGCCGCCGCCATTCATGCCGCCAAATAAAATGACTGGGCAGGGATTTCCGTCTTTTTCGGGGCGGAGATTGATGGTTTGGGTGCCTGCATAGGGGCCGAAGTTTTTGAGGACGAGTTCGAGGAATTGCATTGTAGATGTAGATGTTGTTGGTTGGTGGGGGGGGCGGTTAGCAGCGGATTTTGTAGCGGATTTAACGGATGGGCGGTTAGCAGCGGATTTAACGGATGGGTGGTTGGTGGGGGGCGGTTAGCAGCGGATTTAACGGATGGGTGGTTGGTGGGTGGCGGTTAGCAGCGGATTTGGTAATCAGCCACTAATCATCCGTTACATCCGTTACAAAATCCGTTGCTAACCGTCCCCCCCTTTGCTACCAATCGATGACATCTGTTGAATCTTCCTCTTGGTTTTCGGGCTGAATGCTGGAACGTAAGGGGAGTTCGGCATCTGTTTCTTCATAGGTTCCTGAACTTCCTCTTGTCCAGCCCCTGCCACTTGTTTTCGGCGTCCACAAGTATGGTTGAATGTGTTTCTGCCAACCTTGTACAGATTTTGGTGGGAGGATGCGGTGATATTCTAATTTGCTACGTCCAAAGTTTATAAATAAACCTACTTGCGCTCCTGTAGCTGCTACATAAGCTATTATTTGAGCTTTATCTTTATCGGTCATTGGATAATTTACGGCTTTATCCTCTACTACAATACCTTCATTCACCCAATGGTCTAGATAGAGGATTCCCATCCAAACTTCACCGTCGTAAATTTGTCTGGGATACTCCATTTCTGTTGTTAAACCGGATTCTATCATTTCTGCATCAAAGGCTCTTTGGTAATGTTTTTCTCTTAAACCTTTTTGCGTCCTTCGGTGTACTCTCATTGCACAGCCGATGATGCTGTATGTAAGATCCTGATGGGGAATATTAGGATTAATCATGGTCGTAAAAATTTTGTAATTTCAACGATGAGGGTTGGGTAATAATCAGGTTAATTGACAGCCTATGGTATCCGATCGCTCGGCGGGGTGGCTGTCAATAAGTTTGGGTTTAACCGCAGGCTAGCGCGTGCTAATCGCTAGGTTTTTCCTCTCCTGAATTGGGCGGTGAAAATTTAATATCCGCCCAAGATAGCTGTCTGCTTTGATTGCTGTTGCTTTCGAGTTCTTCTTTAAGTTTGGCAATATCAACGGTATCGTTTTTGGCGGAACTGTTTGTTTGGGCGATCGCATCTTTGAATTGCTGAATGTTTTCCGTCGGATTTGCTTTAATATCTTCCACCGCTTTTTTTAAATTGCGTTGATAGTGGGCGTTGCCAATCGCTTCTTCCTTCGATCGCGAACTGGTTTCAAAGCATTTGTCCAAATCGGCGTAAATGCCTGTACGGCGGGGCTTCGTGTAGTATTGGCGTTCTGTATCCAGGAGTTTTGCCATCAATTCGAGGTGCATTTTATCCTCGCTGCAAATCTCTTCGATCGCAGTCCATTCATCGCTACCGAGGAGTTTTCTTTCAGCGGCGGGACGGGAATCTTCAAAAGGTTCGCCCGTAACTTCTTCGTAAATCCGGGGTAAAGAGTCGTCGAATTCGTGCTTTTCTTCCAGCCAAATGCGGCGGATTTCGCTAAGTTCTTCAGGAGTAATTAAGGTGATATCGCGCATTTCTAGGGGGGCGGTTTTGCGGACGTGGGTTTGTGCTTCCAGGACTCGTCTCAGCCAGTGTTCTCGCCAGAATTTGGTGTAGGGCCCTGGGATGGGTTCGACGGAGGTTGTGTCGTCGCCCATGTTGCGTTCAAACAGTTCTACTCTACCGTAGATGCGGCGGAAGTCTCTTTTTGGGTGATCGTCTGGAATGTCTAATTCGTTGCGAATATCGAGTAGAGGCTGCATCCATTCTTTTTCCTCATCGTTTTGAATCATTGCCTCCATAGATTTATCTTGGCTTACCATTGTGCAAACCCAGCAGCCAAAGCGAGAATTTCCACAACTAGGGGTGGAAGTATCAACCACTAGAGGACATTCATTGTCTGCTGTCGCACCTCGATACATAGTTAGCAAATCTTTATTGTTATTTCCCCACGGATTATCCCACTGCATCAAGTAAAGCCACACTTCATCTGTTCGCCAGTCTTCAATGGGAAGGTAAATATAAGAGTTAGGGCGAGTGGGATTAGCATTAAGGCGTTCGCTTACCCGCCACTCCCTATGTTTAGCCATATTTGCGGCGCGTTTAGCACTTTCAGCCTTGCGAGTACCTAGAACAAGAATTGCCTCGCCGCTAGTTCTAATTATTTCACGAATAAAAGAACCGGTTGGTTGTATTTTTAATCGTTCCGTACACCATCTAAATCGGTTTCTAGGTGCTGGGTATCCTTTACCTATTAAGCACGCCCAAAATGTATCTTGAACGGCTGGATAAGTTAAATGAGTTTCTATTGGCATTCCCTGTTCTTGGGCTGCAACTTTCATCCGTTTTAGAGAATTATGTACTCCAGCAGCTACTATAGGGTTTTCTACCAGTGTATCATTTGTTAAAACATGAATTTTTTTGTGGCGTTTCTCAATGGGTAACTCTGCAATCGCATACCAGACAAGCTGTAAGACTGCCGAACTATCTTTGCCACCACTCCAACCGATTACAAGTGGGAGTTCATCTTGACAATAAAGCTCTTGAATTTCCTTTTTCAAAATTTCTATGTCTGCCATTAAATCGCCAATATTGCGGGGCGGAAATAGTGACATTTGTTGTAAATCATTCATTTTCTAGATCTCCCTTTGGATTTTAAAGTAAACACATTTTTGCGATGCCACTGAAGCGCATCTTTTCTTGGATAATATTGCTCGGAATTCGGCAAAAGAATAAGTTCGCCGTGAAACTCTTTCATTAATCTAGGGTGTGGTGAGTCCTCTTGTAAATCACTAGCAACTATAATTTGATAACGATCGTCCACAGCAAACCATCCTCGATCGAATGCCCAATGATGATTTTTACATAATGATAGTCCATTATCTACTCTATTATCATAAAACTCTGAGAATGGCTTTATATGTGCACCATCTACAATACTTTGACTAAGTGAACGAGTGACTTTTAATCGACAAAAAGCACATCGGTAATCATACAAATGCACGATAGATTTCCGAAAAATCGCCTCTCTAACCACAGATTTTTTTAAATACACATTTGGTTGTCTATCTGTATTACCCGATTCAATAGTATCTAATTCATCCAATGTTGAATCTTGGAAAGACTGGTTAATTTTTAAAATATCTTCAATTTCTTTATGCGTAGATGAAAACCATACCGATATCAGTACATCTATTAATTCTTTTCGGGCATTCCTATCTTGCAAAAGACTAAATAGTTCATCATCAATTGTGGCACTGTCAACAGCTTTTTTTAAAGTATTGATTGTTTGAGGTCGCCCTCCTTCATATTGTTCGCTAAATTTAAGATACCAAAATCTAGGTTCTTTGTTTTTTAAGTGATAAAACGGAAGAGGAAAAGAATCACCCTTTAAAGGATTAGAAGTCAGCGCCGACCAATTTTTGTTGAAGGTGTTAATTAATTCCTCGGAAATGGTAATGTGGTTCTCGTCGATCAAACCTTGTGCAATTAAATCAGTTACAGACAATAGCAGTATTGGCTGATTTAGAGCATCTCCGCGTTGTTGTGTACGGTTGACATTAAGATTTGCAAAACAATTGCGATAATAAGCTAAATTTTTATATTCTGACTCCTGCCCCGTACTCACTGCTCCCTCCTGCTATGATTAAATATAATCTAGTCTTAAATTTTACACGATTTTTCAAAAGCTTTATCCATTGTGGCACGGGCGTCCCGCCTGTGCCACATCTGCGGTTTCCAAACCCAACCGATTTTTCAAATAATTAGTCATCCAACTAACACTCGCCCTCGATCGCGAAATCCCCCCTTTCAACAAAATCCCTCCCTCCCAATCAGGATGAGAAATCGACCAATCAACCTGCTGCAAAAGGCTCAAACGTTCCTCCCAACTCTCAGGAAAAACCGACAGCAAAGCGGCCCCAACTTCCCCCAAACTCTCAAGCACAACACTGTGACAGTGTACGCAATCCCGGCGCATTTCCCCCGCCGCAACTTGCTTGTGCAGAACTAATTGCCAATCTGGAATAAAACTGCTAACCGCATTCCAATAACTAACCGCCAGTTGTATTTTTTGAGCAAGTTCTTCCTCTTTCTGTTCTTTTTTGGTGCGAGAACCAGAGGGTTTTGCCTGTTCGCTGCGGTGAATATTACACAGCAAAGCCATGATAGCACGATCGATCGCACTCAGCGTAAACAATTTGTGCGATCGCCCGTTCAAACTCCCCTTCTCCATCTCAGTCAAACACCGGAAAACCTCAACCTGCTTAACAACAGCCTTCACCACAAAAGCGCGATCGTCCCGGTGGTTGTAAAGTACACTTAGCGACGCCTCCAAAGGAACTTGAAAACCGTTCAAATCAGCAAACATCTGCTGCGATTTTTCCAACCCAACATCGAGAAACAAAATCAGCGCCACCGTCTCATATCCCAACTGCGGATTTTCCCTCAAAGCCATCTCAAAAGCCGCCCGGCGATGCTGTCCGTCATTAATAGTAAACTTAGCATCCATCGGCACTCGCAAGCGACCGATTTTCCGTTCTTCGGCCTCATTTCCCACAGCTTCAAAAGTAATATCCGCATCAATCGAAGCAGCAATTGCCCCACAAGTATAACTTGTAGGATTCTTAACAAAATACTCAGCTATTTCGGGAATCCTAGCTTTGTTAAGCGCGCGTTTCGCCCGCATAGACGGCGGCAAATCTTCAGATTCAAAAGGAAACAATTTCGGCAAAAAACGCACCGGACACATCGACACGTAATATTCGCGGCCCGCTTGAATTCCCCGGATGACCGGCAAAATGTATTCAAAGGAAGGAGTAGACATATTTTAGAATGGGGCATTGGGAATGGGGCATGGGGCATGGGGCATGGAAATTAAGCATTAATAGCTATTGATTTTTTGCCAATAGTATGCTATTGACGTGGGATAGTAGGGCATAAATTAAGTATTTCACAATGTTTTTTTAAAAACAAGTGTTGACATAAACTTTAATATATGATATTTTTTGAAAAAATAGCATTTCTATATAAAAACCGCCAATGACTATCAACCCAGCGGATGACCTCGCTAGCAAGATTTTAGAAAAAGAAAATAGCGACAGACAGGAAATCGCACTTTTATTAGATAATTATTTAGGAAAAGACGATCGCATTTTCGTACAAAAAACCCAGATGGGAAACAGCGAAGCATACATAGGGTCAGTAACCCTAGAATGGTTAGACTCTCGCGTCCGTTTCGCCTCCCAGATGCCGCTTTTCCGCCAAAAATTCGACCTCCAAACCAACAACATCGTCCGCGACGACGAAACAATTGACGAAATTATCCAGCGTCCCTTAGATTGGTCGCGCCAAGCAGCCCTCACTCAATACTTAGCAGCCCGAAAATCGCACAAATTCCCCGCAGTTTTAGTAGTCGTCAGTCCCCCGTGGGTAGACAATCCTTTAGCCGAGGAATGGGATAAAAATGGCGTAGCAACCAAATCCGCTACTGAATTTACATCCTTTGATAAAAACGAGAACTTAGGGCTTTTGAATGTCTCTCAAAAAGTCTCTATTTATGCCTTAGACGGTCAGCATCGGCTGATGGGAGTTCAAGGTTTAATGAGTTTAATTAAAACCGGAATCCTGCAAAGATACAACAAAAATAAAAAACCTGTCGGCGCTGCAATTACTCTGGAAGATTTAGCAGAAGAGTATCAAATCGACCCCGAAACAGTGTATAAATTAGCTCACGAAAAAATCGGGATTGAGTTTATCCCGGCGGCGGTAGCGGGGGAAACGCGACAGCAAGCACAGCGGCGCGTGCGATCGATCTTTGTGCACGTTAACTTAATGGCGGTAACGCTGAGTCAGGGCCAGCTAGCATTATTGAACGAGGACAACGGATTTGCGATCGCAGCCCGAAAAATTGCCGTCACCCATCCCTTATTAAAAGAACAAGAAGACAGAAACCCCCGCGTCAATTGGGACAGCGCCACAGTCGCAGCAAAATCAACGGTGTTAACCACATTGCAAGCGCTGCAAGATATGTCCGAACGGTATTTAGAATACAAATTCCCTCATTGGAAGCCGGAACGAAAAGGTTTAATTCCCATGCGTCCCGAAGATGAAGAACTGAAAGAGGGAATTGAGGAGTTTAAAAAATTGTTCGATCATTTAGCAACTTTACCCAGCTATCAAAGAATTGAAAGCGGCGAAGAAACGACTGAATTGCGCCGATTTAGTTTTGAAAAGCCAGCGGGCGAGGGAAATCTTTTGTTCCGTCCAGTCGGTCAAATTGCTTTAGCTAATGCTTTGGGAATTCTAGTATTTAGGAAGAAACTTTCCCTGAAATCTATTTTCGACAAACTCCGCAGATTCGATGTGGATGAAGGATTTAGCCACATGGACAATCCTGAGTCGGCGTGGTACGGGATTTTGTACGATCCGAACAAAAAGCGAATGCTAGTTTCTGGAAAGGATTTAGCGACGAAGTTAATTGTATATTTGGTGGGGGGAATTCAGGACGATATGGAGCGAGCTCATTTGCGGCAAGCGGTGGCGGAAGCGAGGACTTTTGAGGATAAAGCTATTAGTTTTAATGGCCGGTTTGTGCAGCCGCAAGAGGTAGGATTGCCGCCGGTGCTGAGCTAAGTTTCTCTTGGGCAAAGTCCACAGCGACGAAGACTGATAAAGCAGGAAGCAAATGGGTTTTGTATAATTGAATCTGCACCTTACCTAGAACCAGATTATGACCATCGCTGAACAGATTTACGCAATCGTCAAAACCCTTCCCAAAGACCAAGCCAGCGAAATTCTCACTTTCGCTGAATTCGTTTTTGCCAAGCACCTGAGCGCAAACCAACCAACAGACACCGTAGACTCTGCGATTCCTTGGACTGAACTTGTTTTTTCCCTTGCTGGAACTTGGGCAAAAGATTTTCCATCCCTAGAAGATATTCGTGCTGAATCCGGACAAGACATCCTGCGGGAGAGTCTGTAAATGTACGTTTTGGATACCAACACTTTGATCTACTATTTCAAAGGTCAAGGACAAGTTGCTCAAAATCTTGCTAATGTTTCTCCCCCGGAAATAGTCGTTTCTACGATCGTCCTTTTTGAGTTGCAAGTCGGCATTGCTAAATCCAATTCACCGACAAAACGCACACAACAACTTCAGGAATTTTTGAGCAGAGTTAACGTTATTCCTTTCGATCGCGATGCTGCTCTTGCGGCTGCTACAATTCGCGCCCAGTTGGAGCAACAAGGTACTCCCATCGGCCCGATCGATGTTTTGATTGCAGGGACAGCCTTAGCCCTCCAAGCGACTCTCGTCACCCACAATGTCAACGAATTTTCTAGAGTTTCGGACCTCGCAATCGCAGACTGGTATTGACTAAAAAACTTCTCACAATCTAGCTTCCTTTAACAAAATAAGTTCGGCTCCTACAGGCAAATGATCGGACTCAGTTGCCTCCAAAACCGAACTCGATTTAGCACCCCAATGCTTTGAATACCAAATATAATCAATCCGGAAAACCGGATAATTTAATCTCCAATTCGACCTTTTTACCAAGAATTTAAGTTCCCAACCCTGAGGCCAGGTAAAACCAAACCCAAATCCCGATTTTCGGAAAGAATCTTGCATGACTTTCTGCACCATGTCATAGTCTTGAGTTTCGTCTGTCATGTTAAAATCGCCCGCGACAATTACTGGCAGGGTTTCTCGCTCAACTCGCTGCACTAAGTCTTGAATTTCAGGCGATCGTTTGTCATATTTGTAAACTGGAATTTTGATAAAACCTAATTTTTTAGATATCTTCAACCACGGCCCGGTAGCTTGCATATTATAAATCACTACTTCTTGTTCGTTAAATTTAATAATTGCCCGCTGCTGCGTTTCTGGATGGCCGGCTAAGTGCAGTATTTCGCTGGATACAATCGGATATTTACTGAGAATTCCTACAGGGGGAGTGCCAATTTGATAGGGGTAGTCTGCTTTTAACCAGGTGAAAGCTCTTTCGGTATGTTTCCTAACGATTTCTTGTAAAAAGATAATATCTGGTTTTTGCTGGTTAATCAGTTTGAGTAAAGTAGGTGACTGAGTTTTATACCAACTGAGGTTATGAGATAAAACTTTGATGCTGTGCTGCGAATTTGTGATGTTTATTGCTTTGGGGCTAAAGTATTTCATGTGCAGCCAACTTATTAGGATAATGCAGGCGATCGCAGAAATAATAGTGAACCATCTTTTTTTGATAATTGACACTCCGATGATCGGAAGCAAGAAAATTGGGAATAAAATTAAGGGGCTAAAAGTGCTAATTAAGGCAATAATCCACAGCCGATCCCAAAAGATTAGTTTGAGAAGGAAATAGCAGATAATAAATGCTGAGTAACTGTAAGCAAGAAATTTTGCAGCTTGCTTTAAGCATCTCTTGATTATATCTTTTGGGATGTGCTTCATTGGGAACCTATTAAAATAAAAACTTGCTTAAATCGAATTCTTCATTTGACCGATGTTGGTTGTCTCTTTCTGAAATCAAAACCAACAAAAGGCGATCGGTATAATCCGCCGCCCCCCGCAACTCTTCGCGTAAAATTTCCAGTCCACCATTAGCATATTCTTCAAAAATTTGCAAGCGTTCTGCTTCCAATTTTTCGTCGAGATGAGAGAGAATTTGAGGATTTTTGGTTTCGGCGATCGCAATTAACTTAATCGCCATATCGTAACCCCTCGATACAAAGATATCCACATCTATCGCACCGGGTTCTCGTTTAGAAATTTCCCCCAAAGGCGATCGTTTTTTCCGCTGCTTTCCCAAGGATGCGGCGAAGGCTATGACATCGGCGTAAGTCTGAAAAGGCCCGGAGTTGTTATCCGATAAAGTTAAGGATTTGACTAAATCGGCTTTATCTTTAGCAATTCTAATTTTGTTAGCAGCCATGGGGATTAATATGTAATTTTTAAGTGAGTCATTTGATAGAGTAACCGCAGATTTAAGGCAGATAAACACAGATTAACGCAGATAATTTTCAGTATGTCCGCAATAACATAATTTTTTGGGCAAAACCTCCTCTGGCTTCCCGCCGCTTCATTTTTTCGGCCAAAAGTCGATCGCCCGAAATGCCAAAACTCGCCATCACCGCATCTATCACCTCATACAAATCCGCCAATTCCGCCACCAAATCTTGCTCATCAGCCTCTGCCGCTTCCCCCGCTTCTTCAATCAATTTCTGCCGCAAAGCTTGACGGTATTCTGAATCCGACAAAATTACAACCTCGCATTCATTCCCACTTTGGCGAATAATTTCAGGAATGCGATCGCGCACCAACTTATGATACTCTTTTTCCACGTCAAACTCCTTTCAACCTTGACTAAAAGTTTGAATCAACCAGCGATTAATTTCCCCATCATCTTGCGTTTGACTCCGATTCAAAGCTTCCTCAACTAACCGGATTTCCAGCCCCGGTAAAACCCGCGACTCTTGAATTCTCCCGCTACCTCCGCCATTAATCGCAAACGCAAAAACCTCCCGCGTGTGTGCACGTTCAACCCAATATTCACTAATTCCTGCGTCTTCGTAAAGCAACCGCTTGCCGCCTAAATCATCATTAAAAGAAGACGCCCCAATTTCCACTATCAAATTAGGCGGGTCGTATTGATTTAAATCAACAGCAGAATTGCTATCATCAGGAGGCACTCTTAAATCTGAACCGATGTAGTAAGCTAAATCAGGTTGAAACTCGCCGATACCTGCTTTGCGAAAACTGGTGTTAGTAAACTGAACTACTCGGATATTTCTCAATGTTGCAAACAGAATAACTACACAGGCCATAATTGAATTTTGACGCCCGTGCAATGGCCCTACTGGTGACATTTCTACCCTCATGTGTTTTTGATAATAATAAAACTTGCCCTTTTCCCAAGCTGAATCGTCAACGAAGGCTAGAAACTCTTCCCACGTCGCCTTCACCCAAATATCCGTTTCCAAAACCTGCGTAATTGCCGAATTAGAAGCCATAATCCACCTCTACAATTTCCGTATATTCAAATTCATTGGGACTGCGCCTAACTAAAGGATAGCGCGTCCCGCCGAGTTCGATCGCATCTTCTTCACAATCAGCTTTCGGAGAATTGTACACCAGCACGTATTCCCTACCGGTGCAACTTTCCATTTCTTGAGCAACTTCTCCGCGCCACTGAGTTTTTGTTACCAAAACTACCAATTGATTCGCCAACTTCGGCAGCTTATTTGCAATTTGCTTGCGATAAATCTCGTCCAAACTACCAAAGGGAGAATCCATCACAATTGGAAACGTACTGCTATCCGGGCCCATCAAAGTATTCTTTTGACTCCACTCCCGCACACCGTCAATAATTCCGCCGATAAACGATAAACTGAGAATTTGATTTTCTCCTGTAGAAGCTGCCACCAAAGATTCTTTGCCCGACGTATTTTCTACTAGCGTCAGTTCGTATTTATCGCTCAACTTGGGGATATAAGGAGTAAAAGAAATTTGACTAAAAATATCTTGCACCCGCTTTTCCAACTGAGAACAAAACTGTTTTTCTAAGCGCGATCGCACTTCAGTTAGGCGATCGATCGCATCCTGAGTCGCAGCAATCCGGCGCTGGGCTAATACTTGCCTTTGCTCATTCAGTTGCTGCTTATCGATTTGCTTGTCCAAAGCCGACACCTGCACATTCAAACTCTCAATCTGCTGCTGGTTAGAGCCTGTTTCCCGGTGCAAATCGCCAATTTTGGCCTCAATTTCATCCAAGCGCTTTTGCAAGCGGCTGACATCGCCGTCAGGAAAATTTCGCAGCTTGTTGTGAATATCGTCTAACTGCGTTTCCACCCGAGAAAGTTCGGTTCTGTCGCGGCTGATATTGCCTTGCTGTCGGTCAATTTCCTCCCAAAAATCAGCCACTTGTTTATCAATTTCATTTACCCGATCGCTAATCCGAATAGTTGTTTCTTCCACATCGCCAACACCCGCCTTATCCATCCAACCGCTAACCTGTTGGTGAGATTCAGAACCCTCCACTAATTCCGCACCGCAGATACACCGCTGCTGCGCTAATAACTCTTCCAAAAACGGCCGCTGAATCCCAGAAAGCAACTCACCTTTTTCCCGCAAATCCCCGACTATCACTTCAAATTCAGCCGCCGCCCCTGACAGAAATACCCCATAACCCCGCAGAGATATTGAGCGTTTGAGAGCATCTGTAGCCTGTAAAATTTGTTGCTTAAATAAATTTTTCTGGATTTCCAATTCATCTCGCAACTTTTGTAAATCTGCAGCACCGCTAAGTTCCAACAAGTTACCATTAACTGCTTTTTTCAACTCCCCTTGGTTCACCAATTCCCGCTCGATTTCTACTTGTCTGCTCGAAAGTTGCTCAGCTTCTTGCTCAATTTTTTGCTTGTCTTTTAAAAGTTTCTTGGTTTCAGCATTCCCAATTATATTTAAATCTGTCTCTAGAGATTTTTTGGCTTCTCCTAAATGCCGGAGCGATCGATTCAACACTTCCACCCCCAGCAACTCTTTAGTAGCTTCCGCAATTTCGGCCTTCTTGTCATAGCGGACAATTTGCTCGATTCGCTCCCCATCAAAAAAGAAATATTTATGTAAACTTTCCGGCAAAATCCGCCCGATAATATCATCGGGATGCTGCTCCGGCTTCAGCCACAGACCGTTATCTTTTGCTACAGTCAGAAACAATTCATCCTTGCCATGTTCTACACTGTTTTCACTTTTATAAGCACGACGAATTCGTCTTGCTTGGTAGCGCGTGCTGTCGTGTTCAAACACAATTTCCGCCCAACAACCTACGGCTTTTCCCATTTCCGCCTCAGCCAGAGCGCGCTTGTTTACTAATTGTTCTTCCGCCGCAAAAGCCGCGCTAAATTGTCCGTAAAGTACCCACGTAAAAGCATTCATTAATGCCGTTTTTCCCGCGCCGTTATTACCGTGAATTACTGTAATATTTTGCCGACCCCAAGCTAGTTTAATTTCAGGACTTTTGCCGTAAAATTGACGAAAATTGCAGAGAGTAATTGAGATTAACTTCATACAATTGCTTCTTTAATGATTTTTAAAATGTCATCGTTAATGTGGCGGGGAGCTCTCATGTACAACTTATCTTTTTCAAGTTCCAATACCCGCTCGATAATTTGTCGCACTTCGGGCGGCGCGCTAGTAATAGGTTGCTGTACGTCGCTGAATTCCTGATGAGTTTGATAAGAAGAACGCTTTTCTGCTAAAATGCTTGTCGGTAAGGCTGCGATCGCACTATCTTCATATCTAAATGCCATAATCAGATTTTCATGCAGATTTTCAGTCATTTTTTTTCAATTATTAAAACTAGCAACTCAAACTGCGATCAAATAATTCTCTATTGTCAAACATAAACCGAAGCTTAATAAATGTCAAATGTCTAATAGACCGTACCGTCTCTGAAGTTGCAACAATTTCACTCTAGCTTCCCCAGCATTGTCGGCTAAATCGGCAAATTCCAAGAACCGCCTCAACTCTTTTCGCAGCAAATTGCGCTCAACTTCTAAGGTTTCTCTGCCCAAATCTGGAGGCAAAACTATCATGTCAAATAAAGTTGCCCTTTCCTTCCCCGGATGTGGCCGCAAAATCCGTCCCCGGCGCTGAATAAACTGGCGCGGATTGCTGCTGCTTGCTAAAATTACAGCATTGCGAATTGCAGGAATATCCACGCCTTCATCCAAACACCGAATCGCGACTAAACCTTGCAATTCTCCACTCTCAAATTGCTGACGCAATCGTTCTCTTTCTGCTAAAGGAGTTGCCGCAGTATAAGTGTTAACTCGGTAGCCTAATTCTGAACCCAATAACTTCGCGGTTTCTGTTAGTTGGCGGTTGTTATTTCGGCGCGCACCTCCTTCGATCGCACCGTCGCCGCAGTAAAATAAAGTATGGCTTGTGTCGAGACGGTGAATCATTAATTCTCGCAAAGCTGTTAATTTATTAGCCGCTGCCCCAATTAACCGAGCTCGCTGCATTAATAAAGTCGTTAAAGCATCGTTTTCTTCTACTTTTTCATCGCCCCAAAGCGCCCAGCCAATCTTTTGAGTTAAGCGGGAATACTTGCGGGTTTCGGCTTCTGTCAATTCTACTAAAATTGGATAGTATAAATAATGTACTAATGCTTTTTGGCGGATGGCGTCGGCTAAAGTGAGTTCCGGCTGCAAAACAGGACCGAAATAATCTAAAATAGCTTCGGTTCCTTGTTCGTCGAAATGCCTTTCTGGGGTGGCGGAAAGGGCGAGTCGCAGTCCAATATTGCGCGGCAAACTTTCTCCTAAACGGGGCGCGCCTAAGTTGTGAACTTCGTCTCCAATAATCAGGGTTTTTTCTGGGAAATAGCGCAGTTGCGATCGCAAACTATCTCCCATTAAGGTAGCGTTAGTAGTGATGATTGTGAGGAATAGCCGATCGCCAGATCGCACTTCATACAAACCCGCAGCCAGCTTGTTTTGCCAACTGCGGGCGCTATCAAAAGCCAAAATAGGTTTTAAACCAAATTTCTCCGATTCGCGCGCCCACTGATTCACCAGGTGGCAGTAAGGGCAAATTACGAGCAGGACTTGCAGGTTAATTTTATTGTATAATTCAGTGGCGATCGCCAGCGCAGTAATCGTCTTGCCACTACCCGTCGCCATCTTCAGCGTACCGCGTCCCTGATTCGCAAACCAATTAGCAACCGCCACTCGCTGATACTGTCGCAATTGCAGCGATGGCGGCATTTTCGGAAATCCAAATTGCGAATTATTAGCCGTTGAGCGATTCACCTTTAAATGCCGTTAGATGCAATATTCCCTATACTCAACTGTAACTCACGGGCGATCCAACCTTAACAACCCAAACAAATCATCCGCCGACAGTTGCAAATCCGACAGCACATCGAGCACAGGTAAAATATCCTCATTCTCTTTCGCCTCTGGTTGCTGCTGCGGTTTAAAAACAAGAACTAATTTTTCTGCCGGGTCAATCAACCAACCCAGTTTAGCATTGTGATTTAAGCAAAACAAAATATTATTAATGACCCGAGTTGGATTTTGATCCGGCGATAAAATCTCTATTGTCCAATCCGGCACAATTTCAAACCTATTTTCTATTTCTCCATTAGCATTGAAAGGAATGCGCGACCACTCAAACACTGCTATATCGGGCACAAGAGAACGTCCCCCAAAAGTGCAGCGCAATTCTGGAAACGCATAAGCTAACTTCTGCGGTTTGCCAACTCGATTAATAACAGATGGAAACTCGAATTGTAACGTGCTGTGTTTTCCTTGCGGCATAGCTTTTTGATAAAGTTGACCGTCAACATACTCGCTAGCAGGCTTAGTCTCTGGCAATAGCAGAAACTCTTCCAGAGAAATCTTTGACGGAGACTGAATTGACGTTACCATAAGCCATTAACCCCTCAACAACTCAACTGCCGTCTTAAAAATTTATATCGCTGTCAGTTTCCCAATCAGGACAACTCTCCGATTCCACACCGGTAGGGTGCATCGCACAAACCAACAAATTTCCCCCGTAAACTTGACCGTGATAGTTGCGACAACCGCGACAAGCCGGCTGCTGCGTCGGCGAAGGGTCTACATAAGTCACCATCGACAAATCTATCTCATCAAACTCCGGGTCGAAGTCGCGGCAAATTTCAATTATCGGTTCGATAAATTCATTAAATAAACCGTCAAATTCATTGAAATAACCGTCAATGTCGTTAATCAGATTATTTTGTACTTGTTCTGTAAACTCTTCCGACATTTTTGCCAAAACGTCCAGCATTTCGACAAACTCTTCGCTCATTTCGCTGAAAAAATGCTCTACTTCAGAAACAGCATTTTCCATTACTCCGAAAAAATCTTTAGACCAATCTTCCATGAATTTGACAGCTTGCTATTACAAAATATTTTACATACAGGTGCAGCCAGCCTCATGCGAAGCGATCGCACCTACTTTCAATTCTATTACCTATTGCCGGATATCCGGTAAAGTCTGACAGGGGAGATATTCAAAAAGGGAACTCAAGAGTATTATCCTGAGTTCCCTTCATGCTTTGCTGGGCGAGCTTTTTTGAGTTTAATCTCGCTTCAGCCGCCGCAATTCCTCTTGTAAATTCTGCACCTGTTCGCGGAGCTTGTCTACGCCGCCTGTCTCTTTAACATCTTTTGCCGAAACATCTTCTTCCTCAGAAATAATTTCAATCCGCCGAGGTTCAGCCGGTTTTTGCTCCCGGGCCGATTCTACGGGAGGCTGCTGCTGAGCCTGTTGTACCATATCATCAACAAAGCGGCGAGCTTCTTCCGTTGACATCTCGCCACGCTTGACTAATTCGTCTGCCAGCTTTTGGGCTTCAGTGCGTAATTCAGTTAACTTGCTGCCAGCTTTTTCACCAGCGTAGGAAGCTAGCCCGACACCAAGGTAAACTGCTTTTTGTAAAATATCTCCGAAACCAGGCATAGGAGCTACACCTCATAAAACTGGGTGAACCGGAGACCACGCCTATTACAAGCATCCCGTGTTGCTGCTACCTTCCGGTCCTGACAAGATTTGGGCGTTGGAATCGCGTGGGTCCAGTTCATATATGAGTATAACACAGTTATTTATTCTTCAACCACACACCAGTGATAAATTTCATAAATAACGCAACCGTTCTTCACCAGCGGGTCTTCAGCGACGATCGCCTTCGCCTCATCCATCGAACCAGCCTCAAACAGCAACATACCGCCGCCCCGCCGCGCCCAGTAGCCAGTTTTCGCTCGGTGTCCTTTAGAAATCAACTCTCGGACATAAGCTCTGTGAGCTGGCACGTATTGGTCAAAGACAGGCTTTTCGACAATTCCTTGCTCAATTTTGACAAACCAAGGCATTTTTATTTGGGATTTTAGATTTTATATTTTAGATTGGGCATAGGTGATCAGCAATGGGATCTAGGGCAAATGCTCTATATTCCATTTTGCACCATCCTTTCTTAACTGCGATGTTATCCCATGAACCAGTCAAAACAGCGATTTTTTATTGCCCTAGTGACACCTCCCGATATTGAACAGCATATTACTGAGATTCAACAGTATTTTGCGACAGCCTACAACAGCCGCGGTGCTTTGAATTCGCCACCGCACATCACGCTGCAACCTCCTTTTCACTTGTTAGCAGAGGAGGTTCCAAAATTAGAGGAAAGTTTGAACCAGTTTTCTGCAAATCGGCTGCCCATTCCCGTTACTCTATCCGGTTTTGCGGCTTTCGCGCCCCGCGTCATTTACGCTGATGTTGTCAAATCACCCGAATTGCTGGAGATTCACAAAGATTTGATGAGTTATATCGAGGCAACTTTGGGAATAGTCGATCGAGTTTCTCAGACTCGCCCATTTGTACCGCACATGACAGTAGCCTTTCGCGATTTAACTAAGGAGAATTTTCAAACGGCTTGGTTGGAATTCTCCGGGCGATCGCTCCACTTTGAGTTTACCGCTTCGGCATTAACCTTGCTGCTTCACGACGGCAGCCGATGGAACATCCGCAACCAATTCCCACTTTCGGCCTAAACTCTCTCTCTTCTTTCTCTTCCTTCGCGGACTTCGCGTCTTCGCGGTTCGTTTTCCCAAAAAAATCTTATTAGCCAATCCTGATTAATATCATGTCCTCACTACAAACCTTTTTAAACTTAAAGACCAAATAGCCTAGCGATCGCTCTTATTCGGAGTTGCAAGTGCCACAGTTCCGTAAACCGAAATTCCAGACAGTTTCAATATTTGAATTGCCGACTTAACGGTAGTACCGCTAGTGTAAATATCATCAACTAACAGCACTCGATCGGGCGGGAGTCGGCGACGAAAATCTTTGCCCAAACTTAAAGCATTTTTCATTTCCGCTTGCCGCTGCTGTGGCGTCAGAGCGAATAAAGCCTGAGTATTTTTCACCCGCTCCAAACCGTGCCGCTGCAAAGGCAAACCAGTCAGCTCGCAAAAACTTTCAGCCAAAAGTTCTGCTTGGTTAAAACCGCGCTCCTTGACCTTTTCTTTGTGCATGGGAATCGGTACAACTGTTAGATTGTCTATAGCTAATTCTGGAAAACTCAGCCAAGATTCTGCCAGCCAGCCGCCTAGAGGTTTGGCTAATTGCGGATTGCCGTCATATTTCAAAGCTGCGATCGCCCGTTTGAGAGCCCCGCCATACTCACCCCACACAAAAACACGCTGCTCTGAGTGCCAAAATCGACCAGGATCGCTTAACTGACATCGCTGAAGTTGCTTGTGACAGTACGGACAAAACTCTCCGGCGGCTGGTCGCTGACAAAGAGGACAGTTAGACTTAAGAAATAGATTTAGAAAAGATTTGACTAATCCCGTCCATTGTCGCTTTTTCATCCTAAAATTGTGGTAAGTGATTAATGGGAAAAACTATCAAATTCAATTTGTTTCCACGGACAGGCTCGTAGCGTGAAAAACCTCTACTGGTTAGACAAAATTCAACCTTCAGACCGAGAGGCAGTGGGAGAAAAAGCATTTTACTTGAGCTGTTTGCTCCAGAAAAATCATCCTGTTGTACCGGGTTTTGTCGTGCCGACTACCACATTCTGGCAGTTTTTAGAGTCGATCGACTGGCTAGAACCGCTGTTTGCTGACTGGCCACACTCTTCCCTGCACTTGAATGTCGATGAACCCAGACAACTGCAATCGATCGCCCGCAGCATCCGCCACCAAATCCTCGCCGGCCAACTGCCAGATTCACTGCTCTCCACCCTAGAGTCTGCGGTTTCTCAACTCAACTCAAACTCAAACTTAAACTCCACAGCCTTAATTTTTCGCCCTTCCCTGACTTCCTGGAACCCGAAAACAGTCGGCATTCTGGAATCTCAGGCAGTACGGGCAGAACCCGAAGCCATTGGGGCAGGACTCAAACGAGCTTGGGCAGAAATGTTCAGAGCCCGAAGTCTATTTTACTGGCAGCGGTGCGGTCTGCGGGTACAGCAAATCAATCCCGCAGTTTTGGTGCAGCCACTTCAAGAAGCGATCGCCGCGGGCGAGGTAAAAACAAAGGCGGGTACACAGTGGGAAATCCAAGCCACTAGCGGTTTGGGATTGTCCCTCGCTAGGGGAGAAACCATCCCCGATTACTATCAAGTGCAGCCAGAAACAAGCGCCGTTAAATTCCAGCGGATCGGTTACAAAACATTAGCCTACAATCTCAAAGTCGGCGATGGAGAACCGAAAAAAAAACTGCATATCGGCAAGTTTTCTGCTTTCCCAATTCCCGATTCTCCATTTCTAATTCATGATTTTGGTGACTGTTGTGTGCAACTTTTAGCCCTGGGAGAGGAAGCACAAACAGAATACATTTTAGAAGAAGCGCAACTGCAAGAAATCATTGAATTGAGTAAAAAAGTGAGCGCAGAATTTGACTCGGATTTAATTTTGGAGTGGACGCTAAATCAGACAGCAAACAGCGGCGAATCGCAGTTTTATTTCACTCAAGTTCGTCTTGTCAAAGGGGAAAAAGTCGAGCCTGTAGAGGAAAATTCGATCGCCCTCCCGCAGCCAAACTCGATCGCCCCAGCCAGAACTCCTACGATACTCAGAGGTGTGGGAGCAGCATCAGGAAAAGCCGAAGCAATTGCCCAAGTTATGACTAATTCCCACCCCGAAAACGCGGAATTCTTAGCCGGAGGCATTTTGGTAGCCCGGACAATCGAGCCTAATTGGCTGCCTTGGCTGAAGGTCGCGGCTGGGGTGATTGCGGAACAAGGAGGCATGACCTGCCACGGCGCCATTTTAGCTAGAGAATTGGGGATTCCCGCCGTTGTGGGAGTGGCAGGGGCCACTCGGGCGATCGCCTCGGGCGATTCGGTTTTGGTAGACGGCGATAGCGGAGAAGTTTTTGCCCTCGCCCAACCCGATGCGATCGAGACAGGAGACAGCGGCCGACTTCGGGACACAGCAAAAAAGGCAGATGTATACAGTACAGCAGCAAAAATGTCAATAGCCAAGCACCAATCTTCTACCTCCGATCGATCGTCCAATTTCGGGCCTAAATCTCGACAATCAGAGTCTGCCGAATATGTTTGGGGCCCACCAACGGCGACTCAAGTGCTAGTGAATGTCAGCCAAACAAGTTCGATCGACCGCCTCAAAAATCTGCCAATAGACGGCATCGGATTGCTGCGATCGGAATTAATGGCATTGGAAGCTTTGGACTGTCAAAACCCCAAAATTTGGTTGCAAAACGGCCGCCAATCGGAATTTGTCGATCGCATGGCGGATTGCCTGAGTTTATTTGCTGCTGCAGTTTCGCCGCGGCCGATATTTTATCGTTCTCTCGATTTGCGCGAGTCAGGCGCCCACGGCAGTTTCAGTAATACCTTTGAACCCGAGTTATTTGATTGGGAACTATGCGTACTTCAAAAAGTCTGCGAGTCAGGCTATAAAAATGTTAATTTAATTTTGCCTTTCGTGCGCTCAGTTGACGAGTTTATCTACTGCCGCCAGCGCTTAGAAACAGTTTGGAAAAACCGCTCAGCCGACTTTCAACTTTGGATTATGGCGGAAGTTCCTTCGGTGTTATTTTTATTGCCAGATTACGTAAAAGCAGGAGTTCAAGGAATTTCCATCGGCACCAACGATTTAACCCAATTGCTGTTAGGCATTCACCGCCACTCCGACCAGGTAGCAAGTGCTTTCAACGGGCGCGATCGAGCAGTGATGAGGGCGATCGAACAATTAATCCGTCAGGCCCGGGCCGCCGGCATTCCTTGCTCTATCTGCGGCGACGCTCCAGCATTGTATCCCGACACAGTTGAATCCTTCGTGCGGTGGGGGATTTCGTCTATTTCGGTCAATGTCGATGCTGTAGAACAAACTTGTAGGGCGATCGTCCGCGCCGAACAGCGCCTGCTGCTAGAAGCCGCTCGATCGATAATTAACAATTAACCACTTCCGGACGCACTTGACCTCAGAAATCCCGTTTCTACTCTAAATCATAGCTTTGGCAAGCAGCCACCCGCTCAGAAACCCGGTTTCTAGACAACCCGTGCGTCCAGGACTATTAACAACTACAGAAACCCGGTTTCTAATTAGATATAGCAATCCTAAGTGATTTTCTAGATATGTAAAATCTGAAAGTCTTGCTATACAAGAAGTCTAGGAATACAAGAGGGCGTTGTGTTGTGAAACTCAGATCGGATTGCTATATATCACCCGTGCAGACAGTGAGGACCTTTGTAATTGGTGAAACCCTTGTTTTTATTACTTCTTCCTTCTTCCTTCTTCCTTCTTCCTTCTTCCTTCTTCCTTCTTCCTTCTTCCTTCTTCCTTTTTCCTTCTTCCTTCTTCCTTCTTCCTTCTTCCTTCTTCCTTCTTCCTTCTTCCTTCTTCCTTCTTCCTTCCACTAACATCCGATTTTAAAGCTAGGATAGAAATATAACCAATTCTTGACCCGGAGGTACAAACCGTGAAATCAAAAATTATTGCAACCGCAGCAATACTTGCCACCCTAGCCTTTCTGCATCCTCATCCAGCATTATCTCAACCTGCAACTGACGGTGGCAAAAAACCCGGCTTCTGGCAACCTCAAGCGCAGGTGGACAATACTCGCAACATTACCCTCAGACTGTTAAATGAAACGGGATTAAACCTAGAATACGGTCAATCAGGTGCCAGCTTGTCATCCTTGCCCGTCGGAACCAGCAAAAACATCATTGTTCGGATCAGCAATCGCACCGGCGACATTGCCAATATTCCGATTAATGCCACAGGAGGAACCGCAACTTTGAAATACGACTATAACGTTGACTCGCAGACAAACATTGTGACGATTCGCATCACCAGATCAGATCCCCGCACTACGCAAGACCGCTCAGTTTATATTGATGAAAAAGGGCGAGTTTACTCTTTCTAAGATTAACGCTAATCAACCCGGTTTCTCCTGATAAATCTTGGTTTTAGCAGGGAGGTATCCGGGAAGAAATCGGGTTTCTAGACTAGCGTGCATAAATTCTGTCTTTCTCAAAAAGTTATAAATCAAGTGCAGCCTACAAAGAATCGATGTTTTTGTGCAGCGGATTTGACATTTCATCCCCAAAATCAACTGCTGCTTGCAATTCGGCGCTAGTGGCATACTGGTGCATCAGGTGGGTTTCGAGAGGATGTCAACCGCCGCATCGCAGACTAATATCCGTCGTTTCTCTTGATACCTGCGCCTCGATTTCCCTCTTCTTTCGGTTTAGCTTTGTTCACTCGCAAGGGGCGTCCCATCCACTCTGCACCGTCTAATTCGGCAATTGCAGCGTCTTCTTGGGCATCCTCCATCATCTCAACAAATGCAAAACCGCGCATCCGACCGGTTTCCCTGTCGGTAGGCAAGACAACTCGCTTGACTGTGCCGTATTCTGCAAATACTGCTTTCAGGTCTTCTTCGGTGGCGCGGTAAGACAGATTTCCAATGTAGATAGTCATGTCGATCGAACTGAACTTGTTGTGCTATACATAATAACCTTTTAATTTAACTGTCAAGTGCTATCTAGCATACAACTGGGCGATCGACTCTGACTACAAGGGTTTGCCACACTGACAAACTCTTTGTACTAGCTGCAATAGTTAGCTTAATCAAAACTCATCTCCTCACTCATCCGCAGGGCGAGTCAGGATATGAGTTTTGGGGCGGCGAGGAATCCCACCCATGAACAATACTTGATTTTAATCAGATCAGTGATATGTGGGCGACGCATGACCAAGCATCTTTGGAAACAAAGCGACTAACAAGGTATAATATATTAGGTTGATCTGGGCCACGATCGTTGATATAGCAGTTCTCAACTTTCGTGAGGGACTTGCCAGTTAATTACCAATTCCCTACTTCTTCAATTCTTTAATCTAAAATCTAAATTTGTACTTCACTCACTTGAGAATTGCTATACACATCTACATAGCCCTTTGAGGAAACCTAATTCACATCTCCCCAGCCCTTGCCTAAACGGGGAGATCTCACCTTCAATCCTTGGGCAAAATTTGGAATTGCAAATTGGAAATGAGGAATGGGACAAATTTTCTCTCCATCTCCTTAATCCCCAGTTTAGGATATTACTTTTCTCAATTAAACTAAGGATGTGAGATTAAAAGCAGCTTTGTTAAGTGTTTGAGTGCCAATTCGACTTTGGGTAATACCGCTGGCGGTTTCCGTTGCTCCTTTATTCAGAACATTCATCGCATCTACCACTTGCTCAATAGCGATCGCCTGCTGTTTACTATTCAGATAAATTTGCTGACTGCTCATAACAACACTGTTAATAGCATTAGCAACATTGTTAAAATTATCCGCCGTACATTCAGTCAATTTTAGGCTATTATCTAAAGTTTTCTTGCCCTCATCTGTTACGACCACTGTTTTATTAATGGAATTTTTAATAACGTTTATCAAATCATTAATCAGATCCGACGATTTTTTGCTTTGATCTGCCAGTCTGCGAATTTCCGTCGCCACCACCCCAAAACTCTTTCCTTGTTCTCCGCTGCGTACTGCTTCCACTGTAGCATTAATTGCCAGCATATTAGTTTGATTAGCCAAATCGCTGACTAAATTGGTAATATTAGCAATCTGATTGGTTTGCTGGCTCAAATGTAAAACTTGATCGGCGATCGCTCCGACTTTTTCCGTCAAACTCAACATTCCCTCCTGGGTTTTATGCACCACTTTACTGCCTTCTGCTGCCATATTTAAGACATTACTGGCATTTTCAAGGGCTGATTCGGCTTGCATAGCTGATTGCCTCGATGATGCGCCCAATTCATCCATTGTGGTAGTTGTTTGATTAACAGAAGCAGCTTGTTGTACAGCAAGACGTTCCTGTTGCTCAATTGTAGCAGCGATCTCGGTAGAAGAACTGACAATCATATTAATAATACCTTTCAGCGCTTTATCTAAAGGTTTGGCGATCGCTATACTTAAAGCTATTCCTAAAATAATCGCTGTCAGCGGTCCAACTGTCATCCCCAGTAAGACAGATACTTGAGTCTTACTAATATCATTTTGTGCGCTTTGATAAGCGTTGTCTGCTTGTTTTCGGTTATAATCAGCAACTGCTAAGGTTGATTTTTCCGATGTGATAAATTTAACGCGAATTAGCTTAGCTTGCTGGCTCAGTTTATTTAAGAGGTTACTAGCTGTCCTTGCTCTTGCCATCTCTGGCGAATTACTTTTACCCTGCTTAATTAGTTCTATCTGCAAAGCCAAAGGATTCAAAATTCCCACTTTTTCAAATTCTTGATTAATTCGCAGGAGTTCTTGATCTTCCTGCTTCCACTCCTCCCAATACTTAAGCATTTGTTTATATAGTGCATCTTCCTCTGCGGTACGTGGAGTGGCTTCGTATGCTTTAAACCCATCTTTAATTTGCTGCCAAGCCTTGTCCATTCTGTTTAAGGCATCTTGCCTTTCGACTGGACTGAGTGCCGGATTAATTAGCGCTCTCTCTGATGACTCAATTTGGGTTTGTCCCTCGTTAATTTTTAATAAAGCTTCAATACTCGGTAAGTTATTTTTACCGATAGTCTCTATGTGTTGACTGAGAGTAGATGTTGAAGTCCATCCTACCCAGGCAACTAAAAATACTAAAAGTCCCATCATCAGAAATGCACTGATCAGTCTGGTTTGTAAATTCAGGTTTCTCAACATAATATTTTTTTTACTTCTACTACCCTTAGCCTCGCGGGAGTCATGAATACATATTGTAGAGTATAATTTTTATCATCTACACGAGGTACAGGTTTACATTTTACGTTTTAGGTTTGACAAGTAGTAATTAATTCCTGAGTACCTCCTGTTCCTGAGAATGGCTATAGATGTTGGGTGATGACATGGCTAGGGTAGCTATTTGGTTGTCATCCTGCTGAATTCATTTTGATAAACCTCTTTATTCTACAGGTTAAAACCTGTAATTACACACACCAAGCCGACGCCCGCAAACTGGAAAAAGTGGGTAGGATTATCATTAAGTTCGGAGGTCAAAGATATAGCATTTATTCGAGAGATGAGGTATCATATTGCTGAGTAATTCATAAGGGTAGAATTTGAAAAACACAGATTGACTAATAAGTTGAATGATATCAGTTTTTATTTCAACAGCCACACGAAAAAATACATATTAGCACAGTTTTGAATGACAGTTACCGAACTAAGCTCCGAGGGTAAGTCCCTAGACAAAATAGGCTTGTGGTTGCCTCTTTTAGTAAAATAAACATACGCGGCTGATAGCGAAGAAACGGCTGCCAGTAAACTCCGGAGATTGATTATTAGTCTTTTTATTAAATTTTTGCTTAGCCAACTTCTTCCCTTTATGTTAGCCATTGCGAGAGGTGAAAAAATTTCGATATGGTATGTCTAAATGCCTTAGCGATTGCTGTAACGGAACTGAGGAAACATCTTTTAACCATTACCTAGCTTCTGTTTTCTATGACGTAGAGTAAGCATAGCAGACAGTTTGTTATACCATGGCACTCGTTCGGAAAACTTACAGAAAGAACGCCAGCGCATCATTCCAAAAAACCCTCACGCAGCCAAACAACCGCAGCTCAGCTCAGTCGCTGTTGGTGTGTGGGGTAAAATCTGTACTCATAGCAGGCTTTCATTGCTATGGTAAATGCGTTAAAAGGGGTATCCAGTAGGCGGTATGGGCAAGCTGGATACCCAAAAGCTTATGGGAAGGATGCTCTAGGGAGTCCTAATTATTTTGTAGCTTCTATTGGCGACGGGTTCTTGGAAGTTCTGAAACGATATATCCATAATCAAGAAAAGCCGTCCTAAAAGGACGGGATTTTAAACCAAAATCTCTGATAACTTTAATCAGTTTGGCGTTGAGAGGATGTTACTGCTTTTCCTTAGTCGATCGAGATTGACTGAGGCCCCGTGCTTTTACCGTTGGTGGTTTCGGCTGGGGGAGTAGTGTAGGAAGTTGAACCGGCTTGCTCGTCAATCCAGCTTTTAACGGGCTCTTCGTGAAGGTTGAGTCGAAGCAGGCCAGAAAAAAATCCACCAGTGAAGGCGATCGGCTGTTGGATCAATTCTTGGGCCATTGGGATGAGTTCGTCGAGGAACATTCAAGAGTCTCCTTTTGCTGCAGGGGTTATACCTTAACTTTACCGTTTGTACTGCGATGCTGGCAGCGGGCTACAAAAAACCTTGTTCCCAGCGCTGAAGATGGGCGATCGGGCAATTTTTCGGCTAATGACTTACAATGCTAATCAAATTGCTGCAAAAATTTTATGTGCCGTTTGCTTGGCTACCTCGGGGAGCCGATTTTACTCGATGCTATTCTGTACAAGCCGGAACATTCCCTAATTGTGCAGAGTTACGAACCCCGCGAAATGACTTCTGGCGTACTCAATGCTGACGGTTTTGGTATTGGTTGGTATCACCCGCACCTAGATACTGACCCGTTTACCTATAAAAATGTACAGCCAATTTGGAGCGACGTTAACCTTCCGAGTATCAGTCGATACGTTGAATCTGGATGCGCGATCGGATATGTTCGCAGTGCAACTTCAGGACAAGCTGTAGATGTGAGCAACTGTCAGCCGTTTCAGAACGATCGCCTGCTGTTCGTACACAACGGCTTCGTGAAGAATTTTCGGCAAACTCTTTATAGACCACTTCGCGATCGACTCAGCGATACGCTTTATCAATCAATTAACGGGACTACAGATTCCGAGCATATCTTCGGCTTGTTTGTCAATGAATTGACAGCCGGCAATGTGACTCTAGAAACTGCTTTGCAAAACACGCTCAAAACTGTGGCAGAGCTAGCAAACTTTCACCAAGTAGAATTTTCAGCTAATATAATTATCAGTGACGGACACCAGCTCGTTGCCTCTCGCTTTGCTTCCCAAAAAACCCCTCCTTCCCTCTATTGGCTGCGAGACGATTTAAATTTCCCGAATTCAGTCATCATTGCTTCTGAACCTTTATTTGCGGGCAATTGGCACGAGTGCCCAGTCCAGAGCATTATCAGTACCGGAGTAGAGCGTGATATCGAAATCTATCCAATCTTGTAGAGAGGCAATTTATCGCGATTTGCAGCAGTGTCGCCGCGGCACTTTCAAGCTATTTGCAGACATCGATTATGATACTTTTTGCCGCCAAGCTCATCCTGATTTCAGTCCGGTTGGCTGGCACTTAGGTCACATTGCTTATACTGAGGATTTGTGGCTGTTGCAGCGGTGTGCGGGGTTGAAGCCAGTCTTTCCTGAGTATCACCAACTGTTTGCTGCTGATATTTTGCCGAAAAAACAACGGGTTTTTCTGCCGACGTTACCTGAAGTTGAATTATATCTGGACGCGGTGAGAAAAAAGGTGTTAGATTATTTGGAAGTAGCGCCGATAGACGAGCAAGAACGTCTCTGGCGGTTTATTATTCAGCACGAAAGCCAGCACTGCGAAACTGTTGCTTTCGTGTTGCAAATGCAAAGGAAGAAGGAAGAAGGAAGAGGGAAGAAGGAAGAAGGAAGAGGGAATGAGGAAGGAAGATTAATTTCCAATTATCGATTACCAATTGCAGATTACCAATTACCAATTACGGATTCCCGGGCGATTGAAATTCCGGCCGGGGAATTTTACATGGGAAGCGATGCTGCTGAGGCTTTGGATAATGAGCGATCGCGCCACCTGTGTTATTTAGAAGCATACTCGATCGATCGCTATCCCGTCACTTGCGGTCAATACCGAAATTTCCTGGAATCCGGCGGCTATCAAAACCCTGATTGGTGGTCAGCGGACGGCTGGAAATGGCTGCAAGGCGAAGCCGTCTCTCAACCGCTTTACTGGTCAGAAAATCCAGCTTTCAACAACCATCCAGTTTGCGGTGTCAGTTGGTATGAAGCCGAAGCTTACTGCAACTTTATCGGCAAGCGTTTGCCATCGGAAGCAGAATGGGAAAAAGCTGCGAGTTGGGATGCCACAAATCAAACATATCGCATCTATCCTTGGGGAGAAGAACCGCCAAACGGCAGCCTGTGCAATCACGGCAATAATATTGCAAATACCTCGCCAGTCGATGCCTTTCCCAAAGGAGCAAGTGCGATCGGCTGCTATGATATGTTGGGGAATGTTTGGGAGTGGACTGCTTCAACCTTTGACGCCTATCCGGGATTTGAAAGTTATCCTTACAGGGGATATTCTCAAGTTTATTTTGATGGAGAACACCGGGTTTTAAAAGGCGGAAGTTGGGCGACTTTTCCGCAGGCACTGCGATCGAGTTTTCGGAATTGGTACTATCCGGGCGTGCGGCAAATTATTGCTGGTTTTCGCTGCGCTAAGTAGTTTGCTAGGTAATTATAATTACCATCAAATTTGTTCATAGTGAGGAATTTATTCATCGGACTTTTCCGATGAATAAATTCCTTAATACTTGCATTATAAAGCTTATTTGACGAACATCAGATAAATGGCTGGAGAGGGAATTGGGGAAAAAATTTGTTTGCGAAATGCCCAACTTTTTTCCATGTAACAAGCTTAAAAAAAACAAGTTTGGTTAAGTATTCAATAATTTTTGTGGATAAGTTTTAAGTTTTAATTGTGGAGGCGATCGCCATCCGGTGAGACAAGACAGAACCGGGATCGGCATGAAAAATCTGACTTGAGCGCGATATTTGGCAACGCAACTGCGTGCTATACCGATATGTGCATCTAAAAATTACTTTATGAAATCCCCAAGACTGTCCGACACAACCAACTCAGCCTTAACGAAGGAAAACCGGCTGCACTTAGAGCGACTGGTGAGCGCTGCGGCACTGACACCCGCAGAAATCAATGCTGGCAGCGATGCAGTTAGCGGGTTGACTAAAAACCCCAAATCCCTGCCTCCAAAGTATTTCTACGACGATCGCGGCTCAAACCTGTTTGAGTTGATTTGCCAGTTGCCGGAATACTACCTGACACGCACTGAGACGGCGATTTTGCAGGGGTGCGCGGGGGCGATCGCAAATTTAACGGGTCCCTGTGAAATTGTGGAACTCGGAAGCGGCAGTTCCACCAAAACTCGGATTCTCCTCGATGCTTACAGTCAACTGGAATATCCCCTGCACTATTTGCCGATCGACATCAGTCCTACTATCCTAGAAAGCAGCGCTTGTCAACTGTTGGCAGATTATCCGTCGCTCCAGATTCACGGACTTGTCAGCACTTACGAATTAGCCTTAGCTAAAATTGCACCGTCGCCGTTGCCAACCCGAATGATTTGTTTTCTAGGCAGTACCCTCGGCAATCTCAACGCTCAAGAATGCGATTTATTCTTCTCGCAAATTGTCGGTGCGTTGCAGCCAGGAGAGTATTTTTTGCTGGGAATTGACTTAGACAAATCTAAGGATATTTTAGAGCCTGCCTACGATGACAGTCAAGGAGTAACGGCAGCATTTAACTTGAATATGCTGCGGCATTTAAATCGGAGGTATGAGGGAAATTTTGATTTGGCGCAGTTCGAGCATTGGGCTTTTTACAATCAAGAGGAATGTCAAATTGAAATGCACTTGAAAAGTAAAAAAGCGCAAAAAGTTCAGTTACGCGCTCTCAATTTAACGGTTGAATTTGCAGCGGGAGAAACTATCCGCAGCGAAATATCGCGCAAGTTTAATCTCAATACTGTAAAGCAAGAACTTTCGCAGCGTGGTTTAATGCCTGTGCAGGTTTGGACAGATCCAAATCAGTGGTTTGGCTTGATGCTTTGCCAGATGTCAGAAGTTAATAAATGAGTTTTTCAGATATTACCCACACTCAGGACACGGCAGGGGGCCGTGTCCTCAATTTCTTCCTCAATTTCTTCTGTGTTTTCGATGGTTCTGAATTCAGCTTATCCTGTTACCAATTCCCAATTCCCAATTAACAAATCGGCCGCTGTCCGGGTTTTACGGCGTGAATGTACTCACTGCCCGAGGTCGGCCATCCCCGCTTATAATAAGCTTCCTCCGGCTTCCCCCAGCCCAACTGCAACAAAATTTCTAGAAAATCCAACTTTTCCCACTTCCAGAGACTAGCCCATTCTGTGCGCTGGGCTATAGCCTCTACATCAACCGGCTCGATCGATCGAAAATCCTTTCCGCTGTTAACACTTAAATACAAATCCATCCCGGCAGTTACCTGCTGCCAGAATTCCAACATAGCAATCTTAGCTGCCTTCAACGTAATCAAATCAACCGGTAGAGCTATTAATTCGTCATCCACTGCCGGATAGCGTAGAGTATTGCCTTTAACCGCAATTTCCCGCCAGACAATCCCAGAAACTTGATGTTCCCGCTGGTATTCGTGTACGGCTGCCTTAAAATTTTGATAAGCAGTAAACTTCTGTACGCCCTCAGATTTGAGAAAGCGGTCAATCACGGGGTTGCCTGTAGCAGGAGTTTCAGTCAAGTTGAGGCGCCGCCCATACAAGCAGGCTTGGCGCTCTTCTTCGAGGATTTTAATGAGTTCCGCCGTGCTGTAGACCTTGGACATCTTTATTCAGGCAAAATCAAGATATTGGCTGATATTCGGCTGGTTTTCTCAACTAATCTTCGGTAAAGATAGTTTGGTTGTTCAGGGCAATATTTAGTTTTGCCGTTATTCTAACTTTTCTTCGTGCTTAATTCTAGTTTGATAGTTTACAGGAGCCGAGCCGAGAAATCGCGACAGCCTCTTAAAAAAAGCAGTTAAGAGGATACCGAATCACGAAGTAGACGGGGAAATGCACCGCAGACGTACCGGGCGGGATTTTTCGCCAAAAACAAAGCCCCCTCGAAGGAGGGGGCAAAACTGATTTAGAGGTTTGGGAGTTTTAGTTGATGGGTCGATCGAACAACCCGAAAAAAAAGCAGCATTCGCACCTGCCGTCAACTACCAAAACTCAAATTTTCAGTCTCAAAGCTTAGTAGCGTCCGCGTGAAGAGCGATCTTTGTCGCCCCAGCCGCCGCCACCGCCCGAGGGGCGTTTGTTGTCTTCGCGAGGTTTGGCTTTGTTGACTTTCAAGTCACGGCCCATCCATTCAGCACCGTCTAAAGCTGCGATGGCTGCTGCTTCTTCTGCCTCGCTTGCCATTTCCACAAAAGCAAAACCTCGCATCCTGCCTGTTTCCCGGTCCATTGGCACTTGGACGCGGCTTACAGTACCGTACTCGGCAAATACTTCGTTGAGGTCGTCTGATGTTACCTCATATGAAAGATTACCCACGTAAATCGACATAAAATCTCCAGAATCATTAGGGTGCAGAGACTTAGATTCGGAGAGACGCTTGTAAATAAACACCAACAAACTACGCCACCGAATTTAATTCTTGGAAAACCACTATAACATGAAGCCAGCAGAATCAGCAATTGGCTGTCATAATTTTCAATTTTGGGTGCCCTGGGCTAATCGCCAACAGCAAGTATTCGTGATAACTGACATCTTACACTCTTGGCGTCATCCGCTTGGTTTCTTGCAGCGCGATCGACCTGATATCTGAGATTTTTCGTCGCTGTTACCAGGTTGATTGGGTCTGATTGAGAACAGTGCCTGAGATTGAGTTATAACTGACATCTGGCACTGTTCTCCCTACGCAAGCATCCTGACCGTTCCACCAGAGATAAATGTTTTTAGCCCAGGATTAATCTTCCGACTCAATCTCCCCTCTTCCATCTCCCGTCTCTCATCGCATCCGATTTAGCACCAGAGAATGACGGTTCCCCAATAATTATCAAAAGAGTTATTAGCCATATCTACGCGCATTTTATACATATATAGCAATCCTCGCATCATTTGTGAATTTCTTACCGACTCAGAGCGAGTTCGGGGAGGGTTGGGGAGGGGTAAAAATTTTACGACTCCTGCAAGGATTGCTATAGCGATCGTAATTATTTCTATAATATTTCCCTTTTATTCATTTTTTAAGGCTTTGTGTAGTTTCTCTATTTGCTCTTTCTCTAAGAGGATTCTATGCTGTCATTTTTACACTAACTACATGAAGTTTGTTTTCGATTATACCGTATCTAAATGCCTAACAGCTTATGTCCTTGGAAAGATGCGATCGCACGGCTGCCTCCCTAGGATTGTAAGAATTGAAAGCCCACAGTCCACAAAGATTGTCTGGTAGAGACAGAAGCAAGCCTAGACAAAAGAGCGTGGAGCAATTACAGAGGATTTTAGATGGTTATAAACAGTTCATTGACCCGCCCCTTGGCTGTCGTGACGGGTGCCTCTAACGGTATCGGCTATGAACTCGCCAAACAGTTCGCTCAAAACGGCTTCGATCTCCTAGTCACAGCCACCGGATCGAGCATCAATGAAGCGGCTCAAGCCTGTGAGGGACTCGGTGCCCAAGTCGAGACAGTGCAGGCAGACCTCGCTACCTACGAAGGTGTTGAGACGCTCTACAACCAGATTAAAGCGGCTAATCGGCCAGTGGATGCGATCGCAATTAATGCAGGTGTCGGCGTCGGCGGCGACTTTGCCCGCGAGACAGACTTGAAGGACGAACTAAATCTGATTAACCTCAACGTTGTCTCGTCTGTGCATTTGGCTAAACGGGTAGTTAAGGATATGGTCGATCGTGGCCAGGGACGGATTCTATTCACTTCCTCAATTGCCGCCCTAATGCCGGGGCCATTCGAGGCAGTCTATGCAGCATCCAAAGCATTCATCCACTCGTTTTCGGAGGCACTCCGCAATGAGTTAAAAGATACAGGTGTAACTGTCACCTCGCTCATGCCCGGCCCAACCGATACTAACTTCTTCCATCGGGCGGGAATGGACGACACGAAGGCGGGCGCAGACAAGAAAGACGACCCGGCCGAAGTTGCCAAGCAGGGATTTGAAGCCTTGATGGCCGGTAAGGACAACATCATTGCAGGTTCACTCAAGACAAAGATTCTGGCCAGCGCGAGCAAGGTTTTGCCTGATACCGTTAATGCCGAAATGCACCGCCAGCTTACTGAACCGGGTTCTGCTAACCCATAATTTCCCCCCGTCTTACTATTCTTATGTGCAGATTTAAAGAAAGTAAACATCGCAGATAATGGCAAGATTGCAGCCGATAAAAGCGTGTTTACTTCTCCCAGTATTGGCGAGTTAGCACAGTTTTATCAGGCGTTCATCGATGGCATTATGCAGCATCGGCATTAAATGCGAACTGAGGAATAAATGGTTATAGCCTAAGTAATGTAATACAGAATATTTATGCAAATTCATCATCTCAATTGTGGCTGTATGTGTCCCATTGGTGGGGCGCTTTTCGATGGCTTCAGTCGGGGTTTGACGGCTAACCTCGTCTGCCACTGTCTCCTCGTTGAAACGAATCAGGGACTTGTTCTGATCGATACCGGCTTCGGACTTCGGGATATCCAGTCGCCTTACTCCCGGCTCAGCCCGTTTTTCGTCCATTTTAATAACATCCAGTTCGATCGCAAGTACACGGCCATCCATCAAATTGAACAGCTCGGATTTTCACCAAGCGATGTGCGCCATATTGTGCTAACCCACCTCGATTTCGATCATGCCGGTGGTCTAGAGGATTTCCCGGAAGCCACGGTACACGTCATGCAGGCTGAAATCGATGCGGCACAGGATCGGCACGGTTTCATCACAAAAAGGCGCTATCGTCCGGGGCAGTGGGATGAAGTCAAACGCTGGAAATACTATTCGGCGGGGGGCGAACCTTGGTTTGGTTTTGAAGCTGTCCGCGACCTCGACGGGTTGCCGCCAGAAATTTTGCTAATCCCGTTGGTGGGGCACACGCGCGGTCATGCTGGCATTGCCATTGATACACCCGAGGGCTGGCTCCTGCACGCAGGGGATGCCTATTTCTACCGACACGAGATGGATGCAGCTAACCGACGCTGCACACCCGGTCTGCGCGCCTACCAATGGATGATGGAGGTCGATCGCAAGGCTCGGTTGCTCAATCAAGGCAGGCTGCACGCATTATCGGTGCAGCATAGTAAAGATGTGCGCCTGTTTTGCAGTCACGATGCTATTGAGTTAAAAGCCTTTGCTGACGGGTCTAGTAGCTCTTAAAACTAGAAATTTCATCCTTACTATTGATTAGGCAAAGTAGGCGGTTGGGGAAGTTGCAGCGGTACTGCGCTTAACACTCAACTATTCAGTTTTCCCACCCCTCCTTCTACAGTCAACAGTCAACA
This sequence comes from Microcoleus sp. S13C4, assembly GCF_036700865.1. Lineage (NCBI taxonomy): Bacteria > Bacillati > Cyanobacteriota > Cyanophyceae > Oscillatoriales > Microcoleaceae > Microcoleus > Microcoleus sp. S13C4. The sequence continues at coordinate 15,749 of NZ_JAUBPS010000008.1, read as the reverse complement.
ATCAACAATGATTCCGGTCTAACCGGAATTGATGTTACCACTTTCCTGACATCGCGCCCTTAAGCCTCAATTCCTCTCGACTGACTAAAGCTTCGTAGTAATCGGGTTTGATTTCGAGGGCGACTCCGTAAGAGCTAATAGCATCTTGAGTTCGCTGCAATTTTTGCAAAACGTCGCCCCGCTGGGCCCAAGCTTCCCAGTTGTCTGGCTTGAGTTGAATCACTTGGTCAAAAGCGACGAGTGCTTGGGAATAATTCTGCATTTCCCCTAGGATCAAACCTCGGTGTACCCAGCCTTGATAGTTATCCGGCCAGACAGTAATTGCTCGATCGTATGATGCTAGAGCTTGTTCGTACTGCTGCAATTTTGACAAAGCGTTGCCGCGTTTCAACCAAGCTTCAAAATTGTCTGGCACGATTTTTAGTACGCGGTTGTAAGCTGCGACGGCTTCTTCGTAACGCTGCAATTTTTCCAGCGCTGCGCCTTGCTGCAACCCTACTTTTGATGTAATTTCTGCTTCTGAAGTCAGAGAGATTACTTTATCAAAACAGGCGATCGCTTCTTCGTATTGCTGCAATTTTTCCAGAGCTTCGCCTCGCAAGTTCCAAGCTTCTAGAAAATTACCTTCAATTTGTAGGGCATTACTGTAAGCGATAATTGCCTCTTTGTAGCGTTCCAATCCTGCCAGGGCGATGCCTCTACCGAGCCAAGCTTCGGGAAAATTCGGATTAATTTGAACGGCTTGGTCAAAAGCTGCGATCGCCCCTTCAAAATCTCTCGATTCTGACAGTGTTTGACCGCGCCCGATCCATGCTTCGGGATAAAAAGAATTAATTTGAATTGCCCGATCGAAACAAGCAATTGCCGCGTCGGCCCACTGGTGTTTGAGGGCCATTCCTTTATAAAACCAAGCTTCGCAATCGTTGGGCTGCATTTGCAGTACGCGATCGTAAGCTGTCACCGCTTCTGCATATTTGTGCAATTTTGCTGAAGCAATGCCCCGATTGAACCAAGCCAGAGTATTTTGTGGTTGCAGTTGAATGGCGCGATCGTAAGAAGTTACAGCTTCAGCGTAGCGTTCGGCTTTCATCAAAGCCAAACCTCGGTTCAGCCAAGCTTCCCAATTAGTCGGGACGAGTTTCAGCGCGCGCTCGAAAGCGGCCACGGCTTCAGGATAGCGCTCCGCTTGAACCAACACGTTGCCTTGCCGATACCACATGGCGGGCAAATTCGGATGAAGTTGGGTTGCTTTTTTGTAACAGGTTGCGGCTGCATCCCACTGCTGCAATTCCTCTAAAACTCTGCCCCGCTGATACCAAGCTTCGTGCTTTTCTGAATTGATTTGAATTGCGGTGTCGAAAGCCGCGATCGCTTCTGAGTGATTTTGCAAACTTAACAGCCCTGTCCCGCGAAGCATCCAAGCCCAGTATTCTTCGGGATTAATTGCTGTAGCTCGATCGGCGCAGGCTACGGTTTCTGCGTAGGAGTGCAGTTGCTTGTAAGCTTTGCCCAGATTCAGCCACGCCCTGGCCCAGTCCGGCTTAATTTGAACCGCTTTTCCGTAGCAAAGGACTGCCGCTTCGTACCTTCCCGATGCGTACAATCTATTGCCCCGATCGTAATCTGGAAATGCTGCCAAAATTCTTAAAATCGGCGGCAGCAAAGCTGGTTGGGGGTTTGAGGAGTTTTCTGTAGCCGAAGTCGAGAGGTCTGGCATACGCCTTTCACATAAAAAATTTAGTGGGATAACAAGCTTGCGGTCTTATATATTAACTTATGCTTTTCTTAATCTCGCTGCTGTTTTGAAACAAATTTAGCATATCAGGCTTGATGCGACACATCATTTTTACTTAATTCGAGTAGGTATAAAATTATGCACCCTTCCCACTGTCGGTACACCGCTGTAAGATACGGTCAGTCGATTTTCGATTTTCGATTTTCGATTGACTCCACAGATGAATCTGGGAGCTTGAACCAGAGTCTAAAATTTGGATCTCTCCCACGACGAGTGTCGGAAACTTGTATCCGTTTTGGGCGAGGTCAGGACACAAGCACATAATCTCCTCATTCAGGTTTAAAACCAAATTTAAGATGCTAGAGTTGGACGCGCTTTTAGATTTCACGGACTGTGATGGGGAGTTGATCGACTCGCACCCTAATTATTGGTACGAAGGCCGTTGTCCTCAAAGCGGCGAGTTGCTTAGACTGCCGCGTACTCGAATGTCCCAGGATCTCGCTCGGGGTTTGATGCAGTACCTTGCTGCTGACGATTCCTACGATCGCGAAGGCAAGATGTACGGCATATTACTGGTGGAGATGCCTTCGGGGGAACAGGGGATACTCAAAGCATTTTCCGGGCTGCTGAACGGTTGCAGCATTGTTGAGGGCTGGGTGCCACCGATTCCGGGACGAGATCGAGTTGCTTTTGAGGAAGCCCGCACCTTAACTCAATTGGAGGCGATGAAACAGGAACTTATTGCACTGAATCAACTCCCGCAGCGACAAGAGTATGAAGCCTTATTTCGGGAGTTTGAAGTGCAAATGCAAGTTTTGAGCGATCGCCACCGCAATTGCAAGCAGCAGCGAGATGAAAAACGCCAGTTACTGTGTCAAACTCTCGCAGCAGAAACACTAGAAGTTGCCCTCGAACAACTGAATCAAGAAAGTCGTTTGGAGAAAATTGAACGCAAGCAATTAAAACGGCAGCGGGATGAAACATTGGAGCCGCTAAAACAATTAATTGAAGCTGCGGATGGGCGGATGCGGGCGCTGAAACAGCGGCGAAAAGAACTTTCTCGCGAACTTCAGACGCAAATGCACGCGGCTTACACTCTGGTGAATTTTTTGGGGAAATCGCGATCGATCTCTTCATTGATGCCAACCAATTCTATTCCGACTGGCACCGGCGACTGTTGCGCGCCAAAATTGCTCCACTGTGCGGCAGTACACAATCTGAAACCGCTGGCAATGGCTGAGTTTTGGTGGGGGCCGCCATCGGGGGATAAGATTCAGGGAGAATTTTATGGCGCTTGTGGCGATCGGTGTCAGCCGTTGATGGGTTTTTTGCTGTCAGGATTGGCTCAAAATCCGATTGTTTCTAATATAAATCAGGGTTTGACGGGCGGGCTAGAAGCCCACCGCACAAGCAATAATGTTTATTGTGCAACGGGCATCTTGCCCGTTACACAAATGCTACCGATTATTTATGAAGATAAATGGTTAATTGCGGTTAATAAACCCTCTGGGTTGCTGTCAGTTCCTGGTCGTTATCTGGAAAATCAAGATAGTGTTTTCAGTCGTTTGCGTAACTTGTTGCCGGATAGTTTGGGTTTGACGGCGGTGCATCGTTTAGATTGGGAAACATCTGGGATTTTGCTATTGGCGCGGGACAAAGAAACTAGCATTCAACTCAGGCAGCAATTTGCAAAAAAGCAGGTTCACAAAGTTTATGAAGCGGTGCTTTCGGGTACTGTAAAAATTGAGGCGGGGACGATCGATCTCCCACTTTGGGGCGATCCAGAAAATCGCCCTTACCAGCAAGTCAATTGGGAGTGCGGAAAACCCAGTGTTACTCGCTTTCAGGTAATGGCGAGGGAGGGAAATTGCGATCGCGTCGAGTTTTTGCCACTGACGGGACGCACGCATCAATTGAGGGTTCATGCAGCGGATGTTCGAGGGTTGGGGATACCGATTTTGGGCGATCGGCTTTACGGATGTCGGGCTGCTGCGAAGCGGCTACACTTGCACGCGCGGGAACTTTCGTTTGAGCATCCGCAGTTGGGAGAAAGGCTATACCTACAGACAGAAACACCATTTTGAGCTAAGGGCGATCGGGCAACGAAGGATAGTTGAGCAGTAGGAATTACAGATAGAGGCAGGACATATTTATTGTTGAGTAATCGGAGCAACAAATGGGGGGACTTCAGCTTAAGTTGTCACCCATGATTAGAGCCGGGAATAAGCTACTTATTACTGATTACTTCTTACTTCTTTTATATCGCATTACTCGGAAATCTCTGCTTCAAAACTGGCATTACCGGACAAGGTTTTTGCTCCTGCAAATTCTCGGGTTTGTTCCAAGTAAAAGGCCCTTTTTTCTCCGCCGCCATCCACAGTAAGCTTTTTGCTCGCGTCATCGCCACATAAAGCAGTCGAAACTCTTCTGCTGTTTTCAAATAACCTGCTTGTTCCCAGGCTTCGCCTAGATTTGGCAAAGGATATTTTTCGTGCAAACTGGCTCGAATTTGTGCTCTGGCTACCTCTGCTAAAGTGAAATCTCCTAAAAATCGGGTTTGCGGCAAAACTCGCAAATTTCCGGGGATTGTTTGTTCGTGCAGAAACGGCAAAAATACGCAATCCCAATCCAATCCTTTGGCTTTGTGCATGGTAATAATTGTGAGTTGACCTTTGCTGGTATAGCGTTCTTCTATTTTGTCGTCTGCATCCACAGGTTCAAATCTTTCGGAACTGACAATTTCGCTCAGTACATCCAAAATATTCCGCATTGAATTGTTGCCGGCTGTTTGGATTGCTACCCGTTCTGCTAATTTGTCGGCGGTGGCTAATTCTGTTTGGTCGTATTGCAGCGCTAAGGCTAAGAAGGAAATGATTTGGTAGGGTGGAAGTTCTAAGCTGGCTTGCAGCAAACCGCAGCAAAAATAGCGGCATTTGCGAACGGGGTCGGACTGCTGCGGGTCTAGCGGGCCTGGGTAAAGAAATTGCTCAGGGCTAGTCGCAAAAGCATTGTAGTCTTGTTTGGGGATGAGTTGTCGATCGCTCAAAATCTTTAAGGCTGCTTTCAGATAGTCTGGAGAGTGCGGGCGATCGAGAAATTGCAGCAGTGTTAAAATTTCCCAAGGTACTTGAGAATGTCTGTCGCGTTCTCCCACATCTTCAATTTTAATCCCGTATTTCCGCAAATCAAAGCTTAATCCGTGTTTTTGAGGATTTTCCAGCACTTCTTTGAGAAACTTACCTTGTTTGTTTTCCCGCACCAAAATAGCCATCGATTTCAGATTCTCTAACGGCAATTTTGCACTATTTTCCCCATCGCTAGCTTCACCGCCTGATTCGATATTTTTGCCCGTCTTTCCCAAATCAAACCCTGCAGGTAAAAATTCTTCTACTAACTCAATTACCCGCTTGCCAATTAACTCAACTGTATGGTAAATATCGCGGGGAGTATGCAATTCTAAGCCTCGACCAATGGGAGCCGGATTTGCATTCTGCTGCGGGTCATGGCTGGGGACTGGCTTAATAGTTTGGTCGCGAAAAGGCTTTTCATTTTTTGCTAATTCTGAGCCATTTACCCATTGCAACATAAAGTTAGCCGCATCGATAATTACTTGGGTGCTGCGACCTGCGCCGTCCATTGTCGCTAACTTATTCTCTACTTCGCACTCATCACAAAATTGGTTAAAGTAAATCGGGTCGGCGGGAGTGAAAGTAGAATTAATCGCTTGATTTGGGTCGCCAACCCTGATAAAATTGGGAGGTAAGGTAGGATGTTCGGGATCGATCGCCAATGTTTCCAAAAGCCGAGTTTGCAAAGGTGTAGAATCTTGGGCTTCGTCCTCAAAAACGGCAAATACTTGCTTTTGCTCGATCGCCCTCGCCCTCGGATTTTCCAACACCCGCAAAGCGGCTAAAATCATCTCGTCGTAATCGATGAATTCCCGACTCCTCAACAAAGCTTGATATTTTTGATATAAACCCCCAGCTACTGCTAAAATCTCATAACCGTCCCCAGTATCCAGAGCACTCATTTCTAACAACTGTTCTGGAAATAAACCCGAAGATTTAGCCTCGTGAATCACAGTTTTAGCTACCTGTGGCAAAATTTCTGTCCGCAAAACCGATTGTCGCCGCAGCCTCTCCGTTTCCTCTCCATCGAATTGCTGTCCTTCCAACAAAACTTGATATCTGCGGGGATTTTCCGCAATCCAAAGTTCTACACAGGTACGAATTAATCGGTGACTTTGAGTGGGAGTAACTAAGGTTGAATTTTCTAAATTTAAACCCGACAAATCTGGATGCCGCATCGCAATATTCAAAGCTAAACCGTGCAAAGTGTGCACCGCAAAACCGCCTTGAGATAAAGATAATTCTGCCAATCTTTCCCGAATTTTAGCTTTAATATTAGCAGCAGCCGATCGCGTAAATGTCACGACAATTAACTGGCGGCGGTTGTGAAGCTGGTTGCGGGCGATCGCAATTGCCGACGCAGCAGCCATTCCCGTAGACTTCCCGGCCCCCGGAACCGCCGAAACAGCAAGGGGGCCGCCTTGCCAATCCGCCATGTCCTGCTGCCCCGCACGCAAGCTTTCGCGAATTTTAAGGCAAGCTTGTTCTCGCAAAACGGCGGCAGAGTCTAACCCAGAGGAAATGTTGCCAGGGCGATCAATATTCGTTGTCGATCGCATAAAATCAGAATCAAATTCATCAGTCATTATTACATCCGCGTTTATCTGCGTTCATCTGCGGTTAAAAATAAAAAAATCTGCAACCTCTACCGTTTCCATTTTGGTATCGGCTAAACTAACACTATCTATTGAAGCTTAAATTAAAACCAGCATAAAATTCAATACCCAAGCCTTTGTTATAGGAATCACCCAAATGAAAACTCACCTCAAAATCAATTCCCCCCCGCCCAAGCCAAACTCAAACCCAGCCAACAACAGCACAACTCGTTTTGCTGTGGTGGCATTCTTAACTTTATCTTCAGCCATTGCTTTGCCTAGCTGCGGAGGAGCTCAACTGTCCAGCGATACAGGCGGCGCAGCTTCACCCAGCAGCCGTGAAAACCAAGTTGCCGCATCGGCTCCACAATCGGCACCCGCACCCGAGCCACCAGCCGAAAGGTCAAAAACTGCTGGTGTATCAAAAAAAGTCGCAGAAACTCCAGCAACCCGTCCCCAACTGATTAAAAAAGCCGAACTCAGTGTAGTTGTCAAATCTATTGATGCTAGCACTAAATCTGTTACTAATATTGTCGAAAAACAGCAAGGCGATATCTTGGGTTTTCAAAATCAAAAGCCCCCGGATTCGAGTGTCCGCCAAACGGCTTCTGTGGAGATTCGCGTGCCTCAAGAACGTTTAGAAACGACTTTAGACGCTTTGGCAAAACTCGGAAGTGTAGAGAACCGTTCTCTGACGGCTGAGGATGTTACCAATCAATTAGTTGACAACGAGGCTAGGCTGCGGAACCTCCGCAAATCCGAGGAAATGGTGTTAAAAATTATGGAGCGATCGGGCTCTGTCGGCGACGTGCTCAAAGCTGCTCAAGAGTTGAGCAATATTCGGGAGTCGATCGAACGCATTGACGCTCAGTTAAAAAGTTTGCGAACTCAAGTAGCCTATTCGACTATTAGCTTAACTCTAGAAGCAGCAGTATCGGCTCAACAAACTACGGAACCTTCTTTAGGTTTGCGGGTGCAGGAAACTTGGGGGAAAGCGACTCATTCGGTGGGTGAATTGACGCTCGGTTTATTTGGTTTGGGTATTTGGCTGTTGGCTTACAGTCCTTATTTTCTGTTAATTGCGGCTGCGGTTTACGGCTATAATCGATTTAAAAAACAGCATTCTGTTCCGCAAATTCAAGAACCGAAACCGCCTCAGTAGTCAGTTGTCAGTTGTCCGTAGTCAGTTGTCAGTTGTTCGTTGTTATTAGCTTTCCAGTCAACAGTCAACAGTCAACAGTCAACAGTCAACAGTCAACAGTCCACTGACATCTGACTAATCATCAATTTGCCATCCATCTTTGGTATAGTCTTCATCCACAATCTTTTTCGGACGCATCACCAGAACAACTCGCCCCAAAATAGGAATATCCGGGGATTGTTCAAACCAGTACAATTCTAAATTGCCAGCGTTATCGGCAAGGAAATAACTGTCAGCATCCCACTGTCTTTGGGCTCGATCGGCAATAATCAAAACTTCTTCTACTTTGCCTTGCAGCGGTACCGGCAATCGATCGCTCATGTCCAAAACCGCCACCGGATCTTCAGCGTTCAAAATTACTTGCCATCCGGGAATTGCCACCCAAGCTCCGGCTCCAGAAAATTTTACCATTCGGAATGGCTCGATTTCCTCCGGCAAAGGCACGGCCACCAAATCTGTCGTAGAAAGCGGCAATTTGCCCACAACCGGGACAACGCGGGGCAATTGTTCCTCAGAATCGAGCCTGTAGACGGGCAAGCGGGGCGCTTCCCGTCTGGAAACTACGGTAAAATCGACGAGCAACTGCTCGATTTGCGCCCTAGCGGTTGGGCTGCTAGCTAATTTTAAACCGCGAGCAATTAAGCGCGATCGCTCTTGCAAATCGCTTTTCTGTCTCGCTAATTGCCAGCATTGGTAAGCCATAGCATCGCCTGGAGTGTCTGTGAACCCTTGGGGGAGACTCCCGAAGTGCGAAAACTCCTTGATCGCTTTAGCAACTTGGCGAGCATCGTCAACATCCAAATTGTGGGTTAGCATCAAAGCTGCTGCCCCGGCCCGCTCTACTTGAGAGAGAATCCGAAACTCGTATAAGATATCACTACCTTTGCCCAGGAAGTGCGATCGAACTTCGTCTGAAGCCCCAGCATTGACCATGCTGGTGTAAACTTGGGCTGCGACGCTCACTTGATTTTGCTGAATTGGCTCAAAACCAGTTTCTTCAAAAATCCTTTGAGAGTTGTAGCCAGCTTTTAGCAGTGCAGTGCAGGCCTGTCCCCACTCTACCCAAGTGCCTTCTTTTCGGCGGAGCGATCGAATTAACTTTTCGGCATCCACAGCATTTGTGGAGGATGCAGATGCAGGAGGGGATGAATCTTGCGGTGTATCAGTCATAATTGAATCAAAAACCAGGGCTAAGTTATGTGTGATTGGATTACCGGCAAGGCTCGTGTCGCGGCAGAGCGATAGATTAATAGTAAGTGAGTTATGAGACTATTGTTACAGAATAGTTGCTCGCCTAAATTTACAAAGGGGAGTTTATCGTATTGTTATGGATAATGCCATTTCAGAGCTAGATCAAATTAAACGCCAGCTCATGACCCTACACAGACCGAAAAAGCCCAAAATGCTGGTAGTAGACGACGAACCAGACAATCTGGATTTACTCTACCGCACTTTCCGACGAGATTTTAACGTGCTCAAAGCTGAGAGCGGAATTCGCGCCTTGGAAGTCCTCGGCATCGAAGGCGAGGTCGCCGTCATCATTTCCGACCAGCGGATGCCCGAAATGAAGGGAACGGAGTTTTTGAGCAAAACCGTGCCCCAGTTTCCGAATACGGTCAGAATTATCTTGACTGGTTTTACGGACATTGAAGACTTGGTGGATGCGATTAACTCAGGACAGGTCTACAAGTATATCACTAAGCCTTGGGACCCGAACGAATTGAAAATGGTGGTGCAAAAGGCTGCCGAGACTTATGAAATTCTTAAGCAGCGGACTGAGGAATTGGATCGTGCCCAAAATCAAATACAACTGTTAGCAACAATCATGCAAACGGCTGTGGATTATCCGAGTTTGGAAGCAAGTTTAGACCCAATTGCTACTGCTATAAGTGATAACTTTTTGGCGGACTCTTGCATTTTACAACTGGTGGAAGGAAATGCTTTAATATCAGTCCAAGGCTGTCACACCACTGGTTCAACTGTGGAAAATTGGCTGGCAGATGACCCTCTGGTTCGAGAAGCAATTAGCTCTCAAACTATTCAGGGTGCTGTGAATATTGGGCTTGACACAGCCTTAGCGAGTCTGCCGCACTATCAGAAATCCGGCATTCAAGCTCACCTGACCATCCCGGTGATTCACAAAGGTCGATCGATCGCCCTGATTTCCATGCAGTGGAAGCAACCTTGTTCCCTGCGCCCCGACGAACTCACAACAGTTCACCTCGCCGCTCAAGAAGTTGCTTTGGTATTGACGAGTTTTAAGGGTCATTAGTCATTAGTCATCAGTCATGAGTCATCAGTCATTAGTCGGCTCTAAGTCTTGAGTTTAAAATGATAGCCAACCAATGACTCTCGACAAAAGCTCATCGCTTGCTAACAAATAAAAAAGCATTAATGACTGGCGACAGCATGACATGAATGCACGGATTAATTGTTTTTTCCGGCTGACCAATTACAAATTATCAATCACCAATGACAAATGAGAAATGACTAATAACGCCGAACAAATTAAAAATATATTTAATCGAATTGCACCAGTTTACAATCAATTGAACGACTGGTTGAGCTTTGGGCAACACCGGATTTGGAAGCAAATGGCGGTGAAATGGAGCAGTGCGGGCCCCGGAAATACTTGTTTAGACTTGTGCTGCGGTAGCGGAGATCTAGCTTTGCTGCTGGCAAAACAAGCAGGGCCGACCGGTTGCGTATTTGGAGTAGATTTTTCCCCCGAACAATTGGCCGTGGCTGCCAGGCGCGATCGACCTTTTCTCACCCCTGCCAGTCCCATTTCCTGGGTAGAAGCTGACGCCCTAGACTTGCCTTTTGCCGACAATTACTTCGACTGCGCCACAATGGGTTACGGCCTGCGTAACGTGACTGACATCCCCCGCAGTCTTCAGGAATTGCACCGCGTACTCAAACCCGGTGCCAAAGCAGCTATTCTCGACCTCCACCGCCCCAGCAATTCCCTAATGCGGAGCTTTCAGCAGTTTTATCTAGACACTCTCGTAGTGCCCATTGCTCAGCAATTTGGCATGACTCAAGAATATGCCTACATTAATCCTAGTTTAGAAAAATTCCCGATCGGCAAGGAGCAAGTGGCGATCGCCAACAAAGCCGGATTTGCCGCCGCCACCCACTACCCCATTGCCGGAGCTATGATGGGAGTATTGGTACTCGGCAAAGCAATTTAAAATTAAAAAGGCTTGCAGTCTATATCAGCTATCTAACTATAGGGTGCACCGATCCCTGTGCACCTTACCCTATTTTTAATCCTTTATGAATCCGTCTGACATTTGGCTGTTGGTTGCCCCACCTGTAGTGGGAGGAATTATTGGCTATTTCACTAACGATATAGCTATCAAAATGCTGTTCCGCCCCTATCGAGCTATTTACATCAAAGGGCGGCAGTTGCCTTTCACTCCAGGCTTGATACCCCGCAATCAAGAGCGCTTGGCAAAGCGAATTTCCGACACAATTATGGGTTCGCTGCTGACGCCACAGGAGCTGCAAAACTTAGCGCGCCGCCTCCTGCAAACCGAGCGGATGCAGTCGGTGATTCTCTGGCTGTTGCAGTTGGCGCTGGATCAGGTAAAAGCAGACGCAGAGCAAAAAACCGCTAAAATTCTCGCTAACATTCTGCGAGATTTGCTGGGGGAATCTGTGCCGCGAATTCTCAAAGTTTTGGCGCGCCGGGAAGATTTTTTAGAAGCTCAGCTAAATCAAATTTTTGACCAAGTTTTGCTGGAGATTCAGCTAACGGAAGCTCAGGCGGCTCAGCTTGCTGAGTGGTTGTTGCAGGTAGTAATACCCCCGGAAGTGCTGCGGCAGGCTTTAATTGACTTTTTGACGGATCGCAATATTTCGATTATCGATGAAGGGTTTCGAGAAAAAACCAGCGGCACTTATTGGGTAGTAGCAAATTTGTTTGGTTTGCGGAACACTTTAACTCGGCTGCGGACTTTTTGTCTGGATGACAGAGAAGCGACAAATCAGCGGTTAGCAGAGTTAACTATTTCTTTGGGAATTCGCGGGCGAATTCAGGAATGGCTGCAAAATTTGTCGATGCAAAATTTACCGGTTTCGACTGTGAGACAGTTGCGAAAAACTATGCGCGACAGCGTTCGCACCTACGTTCAACAGCGCGGTACAGAGGTACTTGAGGGGTTGAGCAAATCTATTGACTGGGAAAATATTTCCCGGTTGCTTCTCAATCGCTTGCAAACTTCAGCGGTGATGAGTGCTTCCCTGGAAATTGTTAGCAAAGAACTTGCTTTGGTTTTAGAGCGCTATTTAGAGCGGGATTTAGAAAATATTGTAGCTCAGGCTATCCCAATTTTGAATATCGACCAGGTGATTGTCGATCGAGTAAAAGGTACTTCTCCTGAAGAGTTGGAGTTAGCAATTCAGGGAATTGTCCAAAGCGAATTGCAAGGAATTGTAAATTTAGGAGGTCTTTTGGGTGTTTTTGTCGGCTGTTTGCAGACAGTTGTGGTTTGGATTCAGCGATGATTTATTTCGGCAGTTGTGAGATATTTGTTGTAGTCTAATATTCACTCGAATTACGCCCACAGTACCAAAAACGCGGTTTTTCGGCAGTAGTTGCCACCTCAGCCAGAGGGTTTTTGGTAGAAACCGGGTTTTGTGACCCCATCCTAATTTACCTATTTCCTAAATCTATGCCAGCCCCAAATTCGGACGATCGTACATACATCCCCAAAAACCCGCGCAACCTCAGCCGCCAACAATACGAGCGTTTAACCGCAGAAATGGCCACTCCCTACCGCCCTCTGCGACAGTTTGTTTACGTAGCTTGTGGCGCTTCGGGCTTTATCGGGGGCTTGGTTTTCCTCGCTAAAATTGCCTCTGGCCGGGAAATTGGCTCTGCTTTGCCTAATTTTGCCCTCCAAATCGGAGTTGTGGCCCTGATGGTGTTCCTGTTTCGCTGGGAGCAGCGCGCCGAGAGCCGAGCCCCGAAGGGGAAGTAACAAAAATTTACAAATCGAGACAAAAATCTATTTGAGGCAAAGAAAAGTTAGAAAGATAAAGAAAATATTACGAAATCCTGGTTTCCTAGCGATCCCTGTCATACTCAAAAAGTGGGTTCAATTGGGGTCAGCAAATTTAAAGGCCCTAGTCATAAACCGCTTGTAATTCGTTCAATTGGGGTCAGCCTCATAAAGACCCTAAATATATCAAATAAATTTAAGCCGAGCGCCAGCCTTCACTAATAGAAGAGCTGGCTTTCGGCATTTTGGTAGGATCGGGAGATTGAAGATGTGTCACAGTCGAATTAGAAAAAGATGTTCGGAGATTTTACTATGAGCGGGTCATTTTTCCAAGGGCGGTGGACGTTATTTTTAGCAGCAGGCGTGGGAATAGTATTTTACAGCAATGCTGCGGCGGCGGCCGAAAAGGTAGTGCTCAAATACAGTGCGATCCGAATGACTTTACCCGTCAGCGAATTAGAAATTTTTGCAGAAACTGGGCAAATGTCGCCCGGTTTAGAAATGCTGCTGGGAAAAGCCAAAAAAGACCCGCAAGTGGTTCGCAACAGTCTGACGAGACCGGTGAAAGTGAGTCAAAGCTTTTTGGATCGGACGCTCAACAGTAAAGTTGGGGAAATAATTCTCGATGAAGTGGGTCAGGTAATTCGCACTCCTTCTGGGAATGCAAATCGAGAAGCTTTGCGCGAGGCCTTGGTGCTTTCTGCAACTAATGATAACGAGATTACCCTGCTGGAAGCGATGAAGAATTATCCGACTCCAGAGGTTTATGTTGAGGGCGATCGCTTAGTTGAAGCTTACGGCAAGCTTGTAGCTTTGTCTGAACAATTGGGTGGCGTTTCAGAACGGCTGCAAGATATTTTGAACAGAATTCGCCTGCCTAGACTGTAGCGGATTTTGGCAAGGAGGGTTGATTCGTGCGATCGCAGAATATTGCTGAACCTGCATCAATTACAGGGGAGTTACATTTTTTTTGTGCAAAATTTGCCTAATTTTGACACGACTTAAAAAAAAGAATGCAACGGTAGACAAGCTCCAAACCTGACGGTAATCAGGCATTCCCAATTCTCCAATCTAAAATCTAAAATCTAAAAGGGTATAAGTTGGCTGTAAAGGAAGTGTCCGGATAAACGTTCGATGGTTTACACAAATTTAAAATAAAATATATGTATATTTTGATTAATAAAACTATTGAAGAATAAAAAACCGGGCAAGAGCTTGTGTATCGCCCATAAACTGAAATACGATCGGGTGGACATTGCAGATTATCTATCTTAAGATAGAGCAACGCTGTCAGAGTCAGGCGCTTGGGGAAAAACCACGGGTAATTAGTAAGCTCGTGCTATAACAGACACTATTACGCAACCTATAGGCTAAAACTCTTGACTAAAAAAGTTGAAAAAAAAAAGTGAGAGACTGTATTAACTAACAGCACCTCAATTCCCAATAAAACCGTACTTGCCAGGATAGTCCACTTTCACTCTATAGACCGTATTTACTGGGTAACATTAGCAACATGAACAACAATCCTATTCGTTCAAAAGACCGTTTCTTGGTTTTCGGTGCTCCGGCGATCGAAGATGCTGAAATTCAAGAAGTGGTGTCAACCATGAAAACAGGTTGGTTGGGTACAGGTCCTAAAGTCATGAGTTTTGAAAATGACTTCAAAGCTTACAAAGGTTCCCAGTACGCGATAGCTGTCAATTCCTGTACCGCGGCACTGCACTTGAGCATCCTCGCTGCTTCGTTACAACCGGGGGATGAAGTTATTACTACTCCGATGACTTTTTGTGCCACAGTTAATGCGATTATTCACGCAGGCGCAACACCGGTACTGGCGGATGTAGATCCGGTGACTATGAATATTGACCCCGCTCAAGTCGAAGCTAAAATAACTCCAAAAACAAAAGCAATTTTGCCGGTTCACTTTGCAGGCCGTCCCTGTGACATGGATGCGCTTTGCGAGATGGCTCGCCGTCACAACTTGAAGTTAATTGAAGACTGCGCTCACGCGATCGAAACAGAGTACAAGGGACGGAAAGCAGGCACATTTGGCGACTTCGGATGCTTCAGCTTTTATGTTACCAAAAATATCACGACGGGCGAAGGAGGAATGATTCTCGTAGACAGTCAAGAATACGCCGATCGGCTCAAAATTTTGGCGCTGCACGGTATGAGCAAAGATGCTTGGAAGCGCTTCGGCGATTCAGGATACAAGCACTACCAAGTGGTGGAAGTCGGTTTTAAATACAATATGATGGATCTGCAAGCTGCGATCGGCATTCATCAAATGAAACGAGTCACCCCTTATTGGCAGCGGCGGGAGCAAATTTGGCAGCGCTACAACGAAGCATTTGCGGATCTGCCGATTACTTTGCCCGCAAACCCCGAACCGGATACAATTCATGCTTATCACCTGTACACCATTCTGGTAGATGAAGCCAAAGCAGGAATCAGCCGCGACGAGTTTCTCAACGCTATCAATGCTGAAAATATCGGTGTCGGCGTACATTACATGAGTATGCCGGAACATCCTGTCTATCAACAAATGTTTGGATGGCAGCCGGAAGACTATCCGAATGCTAGCTACATCGGCCTACATACAATTAGCTTGCCGATTTCGGCAAAATTAACAGATGCAGATGTGGAAGATGTAATTGCTGGTGTTAAAAAATGTTTGGCGATCGGCAAAACTAAAAATCCAGTTTTAGCAGGAGCAACACCAGGCTAAGGTTTTCAAGCAAGCGGCGATTAAAACAGCCCCTAACTGCTTCGCTAAAGGAAGCAGTTAGGGGTTGTTTCTCATAAATCTCAAATAGCCTGTGCAAGGTAATGATGTTAAGCTTTGTGGGGAAACTTCCCAGGCATTTGGGAGATGAAACCAGTCAATAAACCGCTCTCTAAGGAATGAGAATTATTAATAGATACTTCATACAAAAAAAAGAGAATTCGAGCTGGGGGAGTGACGACCCGCCCCAAACCCATAGTTAGTAAGGATTGAGCCAATTTGTGGTAAAAAAAGATAGGCAGCAGAATTATTACACGCTTGCCTATCCAAAAAATAATGATACTAAGATTCTACCA